>DEPW01000001.1:601-3321 GCA_002358965.1 Bacteroidales bacterium UBA3382 | reverse complement strand
TTACAAAATTGTCTGCACCCGGACTTCCACTACGTTCACTTATCCGTATCCTGAACGCCCATTCCTGGTCTGTTCTTCCCGGGAAAGTGAACCGTTTTGCCGCAAATCCGAGGCACTTTCCCCTGGAACGAAATAGGACAATCGCTTCTGTGGCCATTTTGCCTGCATTTCTCGTCCATCCTATCGGGGGAAAGTGAACCAAATTTCCGCGAATCAGTGGCACTTTCCCCTGGGACGAAATAGGGCAATCGCTTCTGCGGCCATTCTGCCTGCATTCCTCGTCCGTCCTATCGGGGAAAGTGAACCATTTTGCCGCGAATCGGTGGCACTTTCCCGGAACTAAGGCACCTGCGGCCGGCCTGCCGTGCGGCGGATATCAATAAGAATTATTAACTACATTTGCGAATCATATTAGATGTACTAATTCGGGCATACCATGAACAACAGACTGCGTAATTATATATGCAACCGGAATATGGACATTTTTTTGGAAAAATTCCTCCCCATTCTCCCAATGGCACAAAAGCGATTTCAGGGCACCGGGCATAGAGTCTTTTACTCCGCGACGACTTTGAAAATGTGTTTTCCGGCAGCGCCGCCCAACAAGACTGAAAAGGCCTAGTCTCAAGGCACACCCCGACTTAACCAAAATACATCACTACACATTGATACACAATAAATTAACATCGTTAAGACATTTTTTAGGTGTGGATTTCGAAGGGCTCGGAACCCCCTTAAATCCACATCCGTTTTTCATTGCACGCATTGTTAATAATTGATTTACAACATATTATAACAAAAGAAATTAAGTCGGGGTGTGGCTCAATCCCTGTACCACATGTCTTGCGTTCCTCTTTGGGGCAGAAAATTTTCACTACCTTTGCGCCCGTTTTAACAATCTTGACGAGAAATGGCGAGTGAAAAGGCTAAAGGCATCGTGCTTGCGGCGATAGCTGCGGCAACCTACGGGATGAACCCCCTGTTCGCCCTTCCGTTGTATGCGGAGGGGATGGACACATATAGCGTACTGTTTTACAGGTATCTGTTCGCGGTGCCTATGCTGGCGGTAATGATTAAGGCGAGGGGAAGGGATTTCAGGTTGCAGAAAAAGGAAATAATCCCGATAATCATCGCCGGACTGATTTTCGCGATGTCTTCGATAACCCTGTTCCTGAGCTACCGGTACATGGCGGCCGGAATCGCTTCGACGATTCTGTTCATCTACCCGGTTTTGGTAGCCGTGATAATGGCTGTGTTCTTCAAGGAAAAGGTCAGGCTCGCCACTGTAGTATCCATACTGCTGTCCCTGATAGGGATAGCCTTACTGTACAAAGGCGATGACGGGACGACCTTGAACCTTACCGGAGTATTGATAGTCGCCGCTTCCGCCCTGCTTTATGCAGTGTATATTGTCGGAGTGAACCAGTCCAGGATACTCCGCAAGGTGCCTACCGTCAAACTGACATTTTACGGCCTGGTGACTGGCACGGTGCTGTTTTTCTGCCTGACGGGATTCGGAACCGGAATATCTCCTGTAAAAGAATGGTACCACTGGTTCAACCTGATAGCCCTCGCCGCACTTCCGACAGCCGTATCCCTTACCTGCACGACAACGGCCACACATTACATCGGAGCGACACCTACCGCAATCCTCGGCGCTCTGGAGCCTGTAACCGCCGTAATCATAGGCGCTGCCGTCTTCAACGAAAGCCTCACCGACCGTATCATTTTCGGTATACTGCTCATTATCCTTGCAGTAATGCTCATCGTCACGGGCGACAGGATACCGGCAGTGCTCCTGCGATTCCGCAAACTGTTCCCTAAACTGAAAAAACAGTAAATCGGGTAGGAAATTCCACTCCGGGTGCATTGCATTTTATACGGAATAACGATAATTTTGCATTCGGAATCGTTTGCGGTTCCATGGCTTGCAAAATTTTGACCATGTTAAGAAAGATCCGAATCACCCTTGCGGCGGTATGCTTCACGCTCATCACGCTGCTTTTCCTTGATTTTACGGGTACGCTGCACGCCTGGCTGGGATGGCTGGCAAAGATCCAGTTTCTTCCTGCCGTGCTGGCCCTTAACCTCGCAGTAGTAATCGTGCTGATTGTGCTGACCCTGCTTTTCGGAAGGGTCTATTGCTCCGTCATCTGCCCGATGGGAGTTTTCCAGGACATCGTTTCATGGATAAGCGGCCGGAGAAAGGGCAAGAAGGCGCGTTTCACCTATTCTCCCGCCAAATCATGGCTGCGTTACGGCGTGCTTGCGCTTTTCGTAATCGCGCTCATAGCCGGCATCGGTTCTTTCGCCGCATTGCTCGACCCGTACAGCGCATACGGCCGCATTGTCCAGAACCTGTTCTCGCCGCTATACCGCTGGGGCAACAATATGCTCGCATTCTTTGCAGAAAGAGCCGGGAGTTACGCTTTTTATGAAACCGAAGTATGGGTACGCAGCATCCCTACCTTCATTATCGCAGCCGCCACCCTCATAGCCATAGTGATACTCGCATGGCGCAACGGGAGGACATACTGCAACACGATATGCCCTGTCGGCACCGTACTCGGGTTATTTTCCCGTTTTTCCCTGTTCAAACCGGTCATCGATGCTGAAAAATGCAAGGAATGCAGCCTCTGCACCCGCAAATGCAAGGCATCGTGCATAGACTTCAAAAGCCACGACATAGACTATTCGCGCTGCGTGGCCTGCATGGACTG
>DEPW01000001.1:297-579 GCA_002358965.1 Bacteroidales bacterium UBA3382 | reverse complement strand
TGCGTGGACACCTGCAAGCACGGAGCGTTGAAGTACAGGTTCGTCGGCTGGGGAAGACACGCTTCGGGCAAAAAAGCCGAGACCGGCAGCGATGCCGCGCCGGAAAACCAGTCAAGAAGGAACTTCCTTACGGGAGCCGGTGCTTTCATCGGTGTCACCATGCTTTCCGCCCAGGAAAAGAAAGTCGACGGAGGGCTTGCCGAGATACTTGACAAGAAAGTCCCTGACAGACAGACTCCTATCGTACCTCCGGGAGCCATGAGCCTGAAAAACCTGGCACAG
>DEPW01000001.1:0-172 GCA_002358965.1 Bacteroidales bacterium UBA3382 | reverse complement strand
GGCTACTGCCGTCCGGAATGCGTAAAGTGTTCGGAAGTCTGCCCTACCGGGGCGATAATCAGGATAACCCCTGCCGAGAAATCGGCGATTTCCGTCGGCCATGCCGTATGGGTGAAGGAAAACTGCATTCCGCTCACCGACGGAGTATCGTGCGGCAACTGCGCCCGCCACT
>DEPW01000114.1:5514-5812 GCA_002358965.1 Bacteroidales bacterium UBA3382 | reverse complement strand
GGCATGCCGTTGGCGGAAGGAGGGCCTTCGAAGAAGATGAAGCGCGGCGCACCTTCACGCTCTCTCATCGATTCCTCGAAACATTTCTCCTTGTTCCATTTCTCAAGGATTTCCTTATTTATCGCAACCGGGTCGAGCCCTTTATACTCTCGGAACTTCATATTTACGAAAAATTTTTAAAACAACTCGCAAAGATACTATTTTTCAACAATGTAAAAAAACGGCCGCCGGAAAAATTTCCCGACGGCCGCAATATGCGCC
This sequence comes from Bacteroidales bacterium UBA3382, assembly GCA_002358965.1. GTDB lineage: Bacteria > Bacteroidota > Bacteroidia > Bacteroidales > UBA932 > Merdivivens. The sequence continues at coordinate 5,551 of DEPW01000114.1, read as the reverse complement.
ATGGCTGCCGTTATGCCGCCTGCGGAACCTCTTCAGC
>DEPW01000114.1:0-5415 GCA_002358965.1 Bacteroidales bacterium UBA3382 | reverse complement strand
ACGAGTTCGATGAAATTAGGCTGCGAAATTATCTGCTCGGCAAGCGCGCGGACATCCTCGCGAGTGATGCTGTTGATGAGCTCTTCCTCGCCGGTAGCTTCGTCATAGCCAGTATCCAAAGCATGCCTTGTCTGGTTCATCCACCAGCCGTTGCTCAGACGGTCTTCAGGAATCTCCTTCAGGAAGTTCTCCCTGGACATGTTGAACTGCTCTTCGGTAGGGCCGTTCTCCGCCATATCCTTGAAACCTGCTATCACCTTGTCGGTCAGCCTTTCGGCCATCTCAGGGTTCATCTGCCAGATGATCTGGAGCATGAATTTTTCATCAGGCTCGACATAGACATCGCCAAACACGCTGACACCGTATGTGCCGCCTTCCTCTTCCCTGATCGTCTTGGTGTAGAGGATATCGAGGCAATTGTTGAGATAACGCATGGTCATGTTCAGCTTAGGGCTGTACGGCATGTCATTGTGCCACAGCATGATGGCGGTAGCCATAGGGGTCTCCATTTCCACTTCGTAATACTCTTCGGTCGTACCCGGAACCTCATCGAGATTCCTGTCCACTATCTCGAGCGGCTGCTTCTCTGTAGGCAACGAGCCTATGTACTTCTGGACGAGAGGCTTGATTGTCTCAAGATCGACATCTCCGAAGATATACAGACGAGCATTCCTGAAGTTGCCGAATATCTCGCGGTAGTTCTTCTCCATTACCGAGAAATCAGCGCCCGCTATGAGTTCAGGGCTGATCATGTGGATACGAGGGTTGTCCCCGTAAATGATCTGCTGGGCTTTCTTGTTGAATTTGTACATCGGCTGATTTACCGCATTGGCGATTATGGACATGTACCTGCCGACAGTAGCGTTGTACTCTTCCTCGTTGAAACGCGGATCCGTAGCATTAAGGTACATCAGCTGCAATGCCGTTTCGAAATCCTTCTTTGTCGAGTTTCCGGAAATCACGCCTGTACGGTTGTTCAGCGACACCCTCACCGAAGCGTTCTTGCCGGCAAGCACCTTCCTCAGGTCTGAAGCCGAGAACTTGGAAACGCCCTGTTCCGACTGGTATATGTCCGAAAATACCGTCATCGAACCGGTCTGGTCATCAGGTACGAGCGATGCACCGCCTTTGACTTCGAGCCTCATGATGATTTCGTCCTTGGTTTTGTCCGAAGGCCTTACTACTACTTCGATGCCGTTCTTCAAAGTCCATACGGTGGTCCCGAATATGCCTTCTTCGGTCTTCTTGACCTTGGAGCCTTTCAATGATGAAGCATCCATGAGAGGCTCGTTCATCACTACATCTTCGTTAGGCTGGATGTCCGATGCCTTTACAGCTTCCATCGCATCGAGGAATTCCTGCTCGGTAGGATGTGCGAGGCCTTCTTTTGCAGGGGCCTTGTAAATGATTGACAGATTGTTGTCGGTAATCATCTCTGCAGCGAGCTGCGACATGAGAGCCGCATTGAGCTGGCCTACGATCGCCTGTGCCAGTTCGTACTCGGTCTTAGGATCCATGTACGGATAATGGAAGAAGAAGTTGTTGATGTAAGAATCGACGAACTCCGCATTCTCCCTGGTGTCCGCACTTTCGGCAGCCCTTTCATACACTGAAAGCAATTCGGCCTTGGCCCTTTCGAACTCTCCATCGGTAAATCCGAATCTCTTTGCCTTTTCGATTTCAGTCATCACGGCTTTGAAAGCGTTGATGCCGTCGCCTTCCTTGCAGGTCACATTCGTAAAGAAAGCGTCGCAGGTTTCGGTAAGGGTCGAATTGGCCGACACGGCGTTGATGAACGGAGCGTCCGGCTGCATCGCTATGTCATTGTACCTTTCGGAGAACATGTAATACATGAGGGTCTCGACAATATCCATGGTCATCCCGACATCGTATGCGTTGTACTCGGACGGCATAGCTTCCTGACGGCTGACGATGGTCACGGTAGTCGAGGAAGCTTCCGGGTCGGTAATGATGCCCACGAGAGGCTCTTCGTTTGCAGGAATCACCGGCATCACCTTGTCCAGAGGGGTCTCCGGAGCAGGGACATCCGACCATATATCCTTGATTTTCTGCTCTATGGCATCTACATCGATATCACCTACCACGATTACAGCCTGCAAATCCGGACGGTACCATGTCTTGTAGAAGTTCCAGAGCGACTCCGGTTTGAAGTTGAGAAGGTTTTCTTCCGAGCCTATGAGCGTGCAGGTCGCATACTTCGAATCCCCGTAAAGGTAAGGGAGCGACTGTTCGTACATCCTCCAGTCCGCCGTCCTGCGGCTGCGGCGTTCCTCTATGATGACGCCCCTTTCCGCATCGATCTCGGCAGGATCGTTCGTTACGAAATGCGAATAGTCGTGGAGCACGAGCAGACAGGTGTCTACGATGCCCTCGCGTACCACAGGTATGTTGTTAAGCATGTATGTCGTCTGCTCGACACCGGTAGCCGCATTGATATTGTATCCGAAATTGGCTCCTATGCTCTGAAGATATTCCAGAAGCAGCTTTCCAGGGAAATTCTTGGTTCCGTTGAAGCACATGTGCTCGAGGAAGTGAGCCAGACCGTCCTGGTCCGGGGTCTCCTGGATTGCGCCCACATGCGTTGCAAGATAAAATTCCGCCCTCTGGGCAGGTTTGTCATTGTGCTTGATGTAATAAGTCAAGCCATTGTCCAGCTTGCCTACACGGACAGTCTCGTCGTTAGGCAACAGCATCTGCGCATGCGCCGAAAAAGCGAACGACGCGGCAAAAACTGCGACTAATGCTAAAAAAAACTTTCTCATTTTAAATTATCGGTTAAAAATTGTAATCTTCTTCGCATCAAATACGCAAATATATAACAAAATTCTCGAATCGCGCGACAACGCAACAAAAAAGCTGCCAAAAACATTCGGCAGCCTTCCTTTCGCCCAAAAAAGGGGAAAATAATTATGAAACCATTAAAACCTATTCGTTTTCTTCCTTCTCGGCCACTACCTCGAATCTTACGGTAGCCTTGATGTCCCTGTAGCATTTTACCACAGCCTCGAAATTTCCGAGTTCCTTTACCGGTTCGAGTTCGATGTCCTTGCGGTCGACTTCCACTCCGGCAGCGGCAAGAGCCTCTGCGATCTGGATATTGCCGACGGAACCGAACAGCTTGCCGTTCTCGCTCGCTTTCGCGGAAATCTTCACGGACAGAGCAGCGATCTTCTCTGCAAGGGCCTCTGCATCCTGACGGAATTTGGCCTCTTTGTGTGCGCGCTGGCGAAGGTTCTCCGCATGCATCTTCTTAGCCGAAGGTGTCGCCAGGATGGCGAAACCCTGAGGGATAAGATAATTGAGCGCATAACCGTTCTTTACTTCGACCACATCGTCCTTCAGACCCAAGTTGGTCACATCCTGTTTAAGTATTATCTCAACCATGTCTCTGTCCTCCAATTATTTCAAAAGGTCTGTAACATAAGGAAGCAATGCCAGATGCCTTGCCCTCTTGATAGCCTGGGCCACTTTCCTCTGATATTTCAGGGAAGTACCGGTAAGACGGCGAGGGAGTATCTTTCCCTGTTCGTTCAGGAATTTCTTGAGGAACTCCGGATCCTTGTAATCTATGTATTTGATTCCCGCTTTTTTGAAACGGCAATATTTCTTCTTTCTGACCTCGACCGTAGGAGGGTTCAGATAACGGATTTCGTTGTTGTTGTTGGCTGCCATGGTTATTCCTCCTTTTTCTCTTTGTTAGCCCTTCTCTTCTCGGCATACGCGATAGCGAATTTGTCCATCGCGAATGTCAGGAACCTGATGATGCGTTCGTCACGACGGTACTGGGTTTCCAGCACATCGATGAACTGAGTGTCTGCACGGAATTCGATAAGGTGGTAGAATCCCGAAGTCTTCTTCTGGATAGGGTATGCCAACTTCTTGAGTCCCCAATCCTCCTGGTACACTATCTCACCGCCGTTGTCGGTAATGAGCGAAGCGTACTTAGCAACCGCTTCCTTCATCTGGGCCTCAGACAAAACGGGAGTTGCAATGAAAACGGTTTCGTACTGTTTGATCATTTTTTCTTAAAAATTAAATTAATAAAACACAGCCCTTTCCGGACAAACTTCCCGAAAAGGGCTGCAAAGGTATGTAAAAATTTTATATTAACAAAAAATTTTCCGCAGGCTGTTCAAAAAACGGTTCCTGCTAACGCGCAGGGATTTCTTCGAGGACCTTCTTGATGAAGTCCCACCATTTTTCGACCGTATGCCAGTCGGTCCTCTCGTCCGGAGAGTGAGGGCTCTTGATGGTAGGTCCGCACGAAATCATGTCCCAGTTCGGATAGATGCCGCCGAGGATGCCGCACTCGAGGCCGGCATGGATAGCCATCACGGCAGGCTCGTTTCCGTAAAGCCCTTTGTAGATGCGCTTCATCGTCGAAAGTATAGGGGAATCCATCTTAGGCGCCCAGCCGCTATAGCCTCCGGAGAACGAAATCCTGGCGCCTGCAAGCTCGAACAGGCACCTCATGTCCTCAGCATAAGCGTCTTTCGCACTGTCGACGGAGCTCCTCATCAATGTCAGCACGGAAGCCTTGCCCGCTTCGGCCCTGACTACGGCCATGTTGTTGGAAGTCTCGACCAGCCCGGGCATGGCATCGCTCATCCTTTCCACGCCGTTAGGGCAGCAGTGCACGGCTTTGACAAAGCGCAGTGCGGCATTTTCTTCCATATATGAAGCTGGAGCCTGCGCATCCTCGAGGAATATTTCCCCGTCCGGGTCTACGAGCGCGTATTCGGCCTTGATTTCCGAAGCGGCTTTGGCAACGCTCGCCCTGACCGCCTCCACATTGGCCTCCGGCACGAGTATGACGGCAAAGGCTTCGCGCGGAATCGCATTGCGGAGAGTGCCTCCTTCGACATTGCAGAGCAGCGAACCGCAATCCCTCATCAACGGGAGAAGCACCCTTGCCATGAGTTTGTTGGCATTCGCACGGCCGAGGATTATGTCCATACCGGAATGACCGCCTTTGAAACCTTTGACATTAAGCCTGAACGGCACATACCCCTTTGTCGGCACATGCTTTTGCTCGTAGTCCATGACGGCTTCGACATCAAGACCGCCGGCACAGCCCACATAGAGCTCTCCTTCGGTTTCGGAATCGAGATTGATGAGTATCTCTCCCTGGAGTAGGCCGGGTTTCAAAGCCCTCGCCCCAGTCATTCCCGTCTCTTCGTCTATCGTAAACAGCGCCTCGACCGGGCCGTGCACGAGATCTTTGGATTCGAGTACGGACATGGCCACAGCTACTCCGAGACCGTTATCGGCTCCAAGCGTCGTACCGTTTGCGCGCACCCAGTCGCCGTCGACATACGCTTCGATCGGGTCTTTTTCGAAATCATGCACCTTGTCGGCGTTTTTCTGAGGGACCATGTCCATGTGGGCCTGCAG
>DEPW01000081.1:26433-36715 GCA_002358965.1 Bacteroidales bacterium UBA3382 | reverse complement strand
GTCCATGGGAGGCACGGACATGGCTTCCGGAGCATACGGCACAACTATCATGGTAAACCCGGCAGCCATGGCGCTGGCTGACGAAACATTTTCAATACAAGGCAATTACATGGGCATATCCCCTTCGTCCAAATTGCAGAATCACTTCAACCTGGCTGCTTTTTATTCCTTCGACAGATTTGCCGTTTCGGTCTACGGACAAGGCTCTCTCGGCACCAGCCGCATGGAATCGGACCTCTCCGGCAACGCGCTGGGCTTCTTTACACCGTATGATTATACGGTAGGGGCCGGNNGCCGCCGAAATCGTCGACGGCCTTGCCATAGGTCTGAACGCTAAGATGATCAATTCGACAAGGATGTCCGGGAGATGGCTTGCCACTGCACCCGATTACAAAAACGCCTATGCTTTCGCGGCGGACTTTTCCATCATGTACACCGTGCAGGGATTCAGGGTCGCAGCCGGAATCGACAACATCGGCACGAAGGTCAAATACAGCAACCGCGAAGGCTATGAAGGCTCCGACCTTCCTACGGCCGTAAGACTGGGCCTGGGATACGGGAAAGAATGGGAAAAGCACTCTTTGGACGCTTCCGTACAGGCAGACTACCTTATATTCCACTCTGAAATATGCGCAGGCGCAGGAGTCGAGTACGGCTTCAACGACATGCTGTTCGTAAGGGGCGGTTACCATTTCAGCCACGCTGCACTCAACAGCCTTCCGCAATACGCCTCGGTCGGTCTGGGTGTGAAGTTTTTCGGCATAACCGTCGATGCTGCCTATATGATGCCTTTCGGTACCGGAAGCGTAGTCGGGGCGCTCAAGGACACTTTCATCGTCTCTTTAGGATGGGCATTCTAACAAAAGCTTGATTTACAACGACTTTCGTTATGAAACACGAACGACTATTATTTTTGATTTGTACATGCACCGTTTTCTTTTCGGCACTTTCGTGCTCCAAAGAGGACGGTGCTTCCTCTTACGGGAGAGATGACGGACCGGCGGTCTTCACAGGCGTCGACGGCATTCCCGGACGATTGAGGATAAAGACGGACGAACGGCTCGCCGCATTGCTTGAATCCCGCTCCGACAGTAACGGGACCGTAAAGGCCACAGGAGTAAAATCATCTGACGATATCCTTTCCGGACTGGCCGTAAAAAGCATGAAACGAACCTTTCCATATGCCGGAAAATTCGAAGCCCGCACAAGAGCCGAAGGGCTGCACCTGTGGTGGGACATAACCTTTGATACGGCCGTGCCTCTGACGAAGGCCGAAAACGGCATTTCAGGAATCGAGGGAGTCGAAATCATCGAAAGGATTCCGAGAATATCGCTTCCGGAACACACCGCCATACAGGTCGCTGCGGACGATGCGGCTTCAGCCGGAACAAAGGCCTCCGCCAGGTCCGTATTCAACGATCCTCTCCTGTCGGAACAATGGCATTATTACAATGACGGGCTGAGCTACGGAGAGCCCGGCTGCGACATCAATGTCCTCCCTGCCTGGGAAGATGGAATCACCGGCAGCCCCGAAGTGATAGTAAGCATAGTGGACCAGGGCGTGGACTACGACCACGAGGACCTTTGGGAGAACATGTGGGTCAACGAAGCCGAGATGAACGGCGAGCCGGGAGTCGACGATGACGGCAACGGCTATGTAGACGACATCTACGGCTACGATTTCCTGGACGACACCGGCCTGATAACCCCGGGAGACCACGGAACCCATGTCGCCGGGACCATCTCGGCCGTGAACAACAATGACATAGGCGTATGCGGAATAGCCGGCGGAGACAAAAGGAACGGCCAGGCAGGCGTAAGGCTGATGAGCTGCCAGATCTTCAAAAGCGAAGAGTCCGAAGCGGTAGTGAACCCTGCATCGATAAAATACGGAGCGGACAACGGGGCCGTCATATCCCAGAACAGCTGGGGCCATCAGAGCAACGGCATCCAACCCATATCCAAATCTCTCAAAGATGCCATAGACTACTTCATAAAATACGCAGGTATAGATGAAAACGGCAACCAGACAGGCCCGATGAGGGGAGGAATAGTGATCTGCGGGGCCGGCAATAACGATCAGTCCACGCTCTTTTATCCTGCGGGCTATGCTCCTACCATATCGGTATCGGCTGGTGCGGCGGACTTCGAAAAGGCATATTATTCCAATTTCGGAACATGGTGCGACATCGCCGCTCCGGGAGGAGATGCCAACAAGGAGCATTATATCGTAAGCACAGGAACGGATGACACATATATAGGGTATCAGGGCACTTCGATGGCATGTCCGCATGTTTCCGGCATAGCTGCCCTGCTCGTTTCGCAATACGGCGGGCCGGGATTCACCAACAAACAATTGGAAGACCTGCTGATTTCCTATGCCAACCCTGCGATTTACCTGTACGGGAACAATGAAAACTACAGCGACATGCTCGGCGCCGGTCTTGCCCAGGCTGTAAAAAGGGACATCGAGCTTCTTCCTCCGGAACAGGTGACAGACCTGACCGCCTCCCTTGAAGGCATCGCACAAATAGTCCTGCACTGGACCATGCCGGAAGACAAAGACGACTCACGGCCCGAATACTACACCATATATTACAGCGACAAGGCATTCGACCCCGAAGACATAGATTCCGGCAACCTTCCAGAAGGCATGGAAAGCATCAACGCTGCGTATACTGGTCTTCCGGGAAAGGAATGCGAATACATTTTCCCGAGAATGGAATATGAGACCGAATACCATTTTTCCATAGTCAGCACCGACATCTGGGGAAACGCCTCGCGCGCCAGCGAAACCGCCGTCTGCACCACCGGGAAAGAATGGCCGCCCGAGCTTTTGAGCGAGATACCTGACATCACGCTATACGGCCCCGGGGACAGCACCAGCTTCGATCTCGCGGACTACATCATAGACAGGAACGACGAAGAGTTGAAGTTTTATTGCAGTACGCTTTTCGTGATAGCCGACATATCGGTCGAAGGAAGCATCTTCAAGGCGAAGGCTTTGACCGAAGGATCGACGGACGTAAAGATACTGGTACGGGACAAAAGCATGAACGAACTGTCGACGCAGTTCAAGATGACCGTACTTCCTCCAAGGCCTCCTGTCGAAGAATATTCCTGCTACCCTAACCCTGTAGCGGACATCCTGAATATCCTGATACCCGACAGCGTATCGGGAAGGATCACCATCGGCCTGGAGTCGGGAAGCGGCACAAGGGTACTTTCGTCCGACTGCGAGATTACCGAAAACAGCCACACCGTCACATTGGACATGGCCGGAATCGAGACCGGAAATTATCTGTTGACCATATCTCAAAACGGACATGTCGCCGCAACATTCGACATATTCAAGATATGACAAAAATGAAAAGAAGCACAAAGGTATCCGCAATCTTCGCCGCGATCGTCCTGATTGCGGCCATCGTCTTCCTCTGCCTGCCGTATTATGCGCGCCAGGCGCTCATACATCTGTATCCTAAAATAGACGACAAAGAGCTTTTCTATCGCGACACCGTACACGCCCCGGATCAGGCAAGGCTTTGGCCCAAATCATCCGAGTACAACCTCCACAGGCTCACTGCCAGCGAAGAAGCATACCTGGACAGCATGGAAACCGTATCGTTCCTGCTGATACGCGCGGACAGCATACTTGTCGAAGACTATCGCAACGGCTGGAACGACACCCTGACTTCGAACATATATTCGTGTACGAAGAGCATTGTCGGCCTGCTTGCAGGAGCTGCACATGACGACGGATCGATAGTCAGCCTGGATGACCCCGTTTCAAAGTACATACCTTCGTACACAAAGGGCAGACAGGCCGATGTCACAGTAAAAGACCTGCTTACGATGAGCGCCGGAATGGCATGGGACGAAGCCTACTCGTCGCTGTTTTCCCTTACCACGCACGGCTATTACGGCAATGACCTGTACGACCTGGTGACAGGCCTCGAAGTTTCCGAACAACCGGGAGTGCAATACGATTACCGCAGCGGCGAGACGCAACTGCTCGCTTTCGTCATTGAAGCCGCAACCGGAAAGACACTGAGCAAGTACGCCGAGGAAAAGCTTTGGAAGCCTCTCGGCGCGGAACATGACGCCTACTGGCTGCTGGACAAGGAAGGCGGAGACGAAAAAGCCTTCTGCTGCTTCCACACTACCGCACGGGATGCGGCAAGATTCGGAGCCCTGATGCTCGATTACGGAAAATGGGAAGACAGGCAGCTGATATCCGAGGACTACATGCGCCAGGCGCTTTCGCCGGCCTCTTACCTCAAAGACGAATGGGGAGAGGACGGACTGGACTATTACGGATACCAATTCTGGATACAGAAGTACAAAGGCGGACAATACAGGCTGATGCGCGGGATGCTCGGACAATACGTAGTAGCCATTCCGCAGTACGATGCAATCATGGTAAGGCTCGGCAAGAAACGCTCCGACGAGTATGTGCGCGAGAGTACCGTCGATCTGTTCGAATACATGGACATCGCATTAAGGATACTTGAAGAAGATGCCCGCAATTGAGACACATCCGTTCGCACCTTTCCTTCCTGAAAACGCCAGGATACTCCTGCTCGGGAGCTTCCCGCCGAAACAGGAACGGTGGTCGATGGATTTTTTCTATCCTAACTTCAACAATGACATGTGGAGGATCATAGGGATGGCGTTTTTCGGAGACAAAGACCGTTTCACGGCTCCTGACGGAAAACATTTTGACAAAGAAGGAATCATGTCCTTTTGCGAAAACGCCGGAATCGCCCTGTACGATACGGCATTCAAGGCCGTAAGGCTGAAAGACAACGCGTCGGACAACTTTCTGGACATAGTGGAACCCTCTCCGATTGCGGAAATGCTTGAAAGACTTCCATCGTGCAATACCATGGCCGCGACAGGACAGAAAGCGGCAGAATGCATTTCCCGCATGTTCGGCTGCCCCGTGCCGTCAATCGGTTCGCATGAAGACATCCGCATAGGAAGACGCAAAGTGTCGTTTTACAGACTGCCTTCGAGTTCGAGAGCCTATCCCATGAAACTTAACGACAAAGCCGCAGCCTATGCCGCCTTACTGAAAGAAGTCCTCTAACGGAATCGCCTGGAACACCAGATTTGCGACGCTGCTTTCATAAAGTATCCCTACGGTGGCCTGATCAACCATAGTCAGGCATGAATACCCCCATCCTCGACCGCTGTCGAGAAGCACCTGGTGTTCCGAAGGCCAGGTAAGTCCTCCGTCGAGGCTGATCTTCACCGTAATGTCCTTGCGTTCCTGTGAAGAGTCAGGATTGGAAAATATCAGCAGATCCTTCCCCGTGACATTGTCGCCGGCCTTTACGGCAATCAGGCTCGCCATACATACCGGTTCGCGCAGGGCAGATCTCGACGAAGGATGTGCCGTCCAGGTCCTTCCCATGTCACCGGAAACGCTGACGGCACGGCTTCCTCCCCTGTCGTCGCGCATGTTCAGCATCAACATGCCTTCGGGATATTCGACCACCTGCGACTCGGTCGTCGAAGATCTTGCAGGATTTCCCATCTGCCATGACCTACCGGCATCCTTGCTGAAAATGACCGTAGCGTTCGGGGTCCTTGTCGAATCGATGAACTGGGCCGGAAAGACCAAGGTGCCGTCTTCCATCGCTATGCCTCTGCCCGGCCCCTGCAACAACAGATACCACGAAGGATCCTTTACCATAGCGGTGATATTCACAGGTTCCGCCCATGTCAGACCTTCATCGTCGCTCCACGAAAGCACGAGCTGACCGGTCTCTTCAGGCAGAACGCCCCGACCTGAGGCAGTCCAGGCGCGCTTTCCCGGCATTCCGTGACACCACAGTGCGGCAAGCCAAAGCCTGTCGCAGAACCTGTCATACAGGATGCACGGATCGCCTACCCCGTTCTGCTCTCGGGGAAGTCCCAGATATCCTTCGAAATCCATTGCCACGGACATAGGAAGCCATGTCCGCCCCCCGTCCTCGCTCCTGCTCACTCCGACCTTGATATCGCCCTGCAGATCCGCACTGCTTCCATACCGTATATCATATACGGCTACCAAAGTGCCTTCGGCCGTGGTCACGAGCCCCGGAATCCTGTAAGCTGCCGCTCCGTCATCACCGAAATCCCGCACCACCACGGCCTTGCGCCTGATATGCCAGTCGCCGTCTATCGAAAAACGCAGAGGCTTTGTAAGCAAGACACTGTCTGCCATACCTATTGTGACCTGATATTCACCCTCATTCCCGAAATTTCCGGTCTCCAGCCTCAACGACTTCCCGGAAAGATCGGACACCTTGAGCAGCGGCACTGAACCGTTTCCTGCCGCATAGACAGCAAGTGACTTGATTTCAGACATATCCGTATCTTCGGCGAATTGCAATACGAAATCTTCTTCGTTCCCGGAACCCGTCTTCAAAACGAAAAGGACATTGTCCTCCTTCCCGGCAAGCAAAGGTACATCGGGAACGATAACGGACAGCGAATCGCAAGCAAGGGACGACAGCGCAGGCAAGACCGCGAACATCAGGACCGACATTAAGTATTTGCACATATTTAAAATCGTTTATAACCGTTTAAAACCGCTAATTTATGAAAATATGCATAACTTTGCCCGTAAAAAGGCACAAATGACACTTTACAAATACCAGGGGGCCGGGAACGATTTCCTTATAGCAGACAACAGGGACGGAAGGCTCGCGTTTTCCGACGACGGCATAAGAGGCCTTTGCGACCGCAGGTACGGCTTCGGCGCGGACGGGCTCATGTTGTTGGAGAGCAGCGAAAGATACGATTTCAAAATGGTCTTCTACAATCCCGACGGAAGCGGAGGAATGATGTGCGGCAACGGCGGGAGATGCATCACCGCCTTTGCCGCAAGGATTTTCGGAGAAAACGACGGCACTCCGGCGAAACGGTTTTTCAGATTCGAAGCGGCCGACGGTGTCCACGAAGCGGTAATCACCGAATGCGACGGAGATCTTACGCACATGACCGTCAGGCTCGGAATGTCCGATGTAAGCGGAATATCATACATAGCTGAAGAGGACGGATATTTTCTCGATACCGGAACAAGGCATTTCGTCAAATTCATCATGAACGGACTTGAAACCGCCGACATCACGGCCGAAGGAAGGAGGCTGAGACATAGTTCCCTGTTCGCTCCCGAGGGCGTCAATGCCGATTTCGTTCAGCCGGAACAGGGCAGACTGCTGGTACGCACTTACGAAAAAGGGGTCGAAGACGAGACCTACGCATGCGGCACGGGCATTGTGGCATCGGCCATCGCCGCATGGCATGCCGGATATTCGGCCGCGGACGGCAACGGCAGGGTTTCCACCCACATTAAGGCCAAACGGGACGGACTGTCCGTGGATTTCGAGGCGGGCAAGGATGGAAAGTCCGCTCACGGGATATGGCTGACAGGACCGGCGGTAATGGTCGGGAGGGTCATTACGGCATGAAGGCCGTGCAGAAGCGAAAGATTCGAAACATCACAATACGATCATGAAATACGATTTTGACGAAATCATTCCACGCAGAAGGACCGATTCCTACAAATGGGACAGTTCCGAAGACCCGGACATGCTGCCGTTATGGGTGGCCGATATGGATTTNNGAAATATGATTTTGATGAATTGATAAATCGCCGTGGCACTAATTCTTATAAATGGGACAGCGCGGAAAACCCCGATGTACTTCCCATGTGGGTGGCCGATATGGATTTCCGCACCGCACCTGCGATAATCGAAGCATTACAGAAAAGGGTCGCTCACGGGATTTTCGGCTATACCCGTGTACCGCAGGAATATTATGATGCCGTGACCGGATGGTTTTCGCGCCGTCACGGATGGGATATCGACAAAGACTGGATCATATATACGACAGGTGTCGTCCCGGCAATATCTGCCGTCATCAAGGCCATCACCGTCCCTGGCGACAAGGTACTCCTGCAAGGCCCGGTATACAACTGTTTTTACTCATCTATCCGCAACAACGGGTGCGAAACGGTAAGCAACGCGCTGGTCAATAATGGAGGAAGATACGGGATAGATTTCGAAGACCTCGAATCTAAAGCCGCCGACCCGAAGGTCAAGGCAATGATTGTCTGCAACCCCCACAATCCCGTCGGCAGGGTATGGACGAGAGACGAACTCGTGCGCATAGGCGAAATATGCCTGAAAAACGGCGTCGTGGTAATCTCGGACGAGATCCACTGCGAACTTGTATATCCGGGCCACAAGTACATACCTTTCGCTTCGATATCCGAGGAATTCCAAAAGCATTCAATCACCTGCATATCCCCGAGCAAATCGTTCAATATCGCCGGACTTCAGATAGCCAACATAGTATGCCGGGACGGACAGATGCGCGCGAAGATTGACAAGGCCATCAACATCAACGAAGTATGCGATGTAAACCCATTCGGGGTCATAGCTACGGTAGCGGCATACCGTCAGGGAGAAGAATGGCTGACACGGCTCATATCCTATCTCAAAGGCAATCGAGACTTCATGGCCGCCTTCTGCAAAGAACGTCTTGGAGAGTTTCCTCTGAGCGAAACCGAGGGGACTTACCTCGTATGGATGGACTGCCGGTCTTCAGGCATGGACTCGAAAATGCTTGAAGAGAGGCTCAAAGACGAAGCGGGACTGTGGCTCAACGCCGGAAGCATGTACGGCCCGGAAGGGGAAGGCTTCATGCGGTGGAACATCGCCTGCCCGCGCAGCATCCTTGAACAGGGCCTGGAGAGATTCCTGGGATTCAAGCGTGCCATCTTACAGAAGTGAGGCAAGCAACGAAATGCCTTCTTCGACCATGTCTTTGTCCATGAACGAATAGTTGATCCTCATGGTATTCCGGCCGCCCGCACCGGTATGGAAAAACGCTCCGGAAACATAAGCCACTCCGGCAGAGAGTGCGCGGTCGTACATGGCGACCGTATCCACTATTTCCGGAAGGGTAAGGAAGACGAAGAGTCCTCCTTCCGGACGGGTCCAGCTCACTCCGGCAGGCATGTGGCGCTCTAAGGCTTTCAGCATGAAATCCCGTTTTTCCCGATACAGTTCCACCGTATTGCGGAGATTGTCGTGCAACAGCCCCGTATCCAGAAGATATGCCGCTATATGCTGGTCGAGCATCGGAGGACAAAGGTCGACCGACTGCTTGCAGGCCGTCAGCTGTTCAAGGACCGGTTCGGGACCGAACATCCAGCCAAGCCTGAAACCGGGAGCGAGTATCTTCGAAAACGAGCCGAGATGCAGCACACAGTCGGGGGCTATCGAATACATCGTGGGGATGTCTTCTCCGGAAAACCTCAATTCCCTGTAAGGGCTGTCCTCGATGATCATCAGTCCTTCCCGTCGGGCGACTCCGATTACGGCCTTTCGCTGCTCAAAAGACAGGGTCTCCCCTGTGGGATTGTTGAAATCCGGTATGAGATATATGAATTTCGGCACAAGACCTTTGCTCCGGACACATTTTATGGCCTCGGAATATGCCTCTGCAAAATCATCCGGCCCCCCCGAAGGGCATCTCACCCCTACGACCGAGGCACGGTACGAACGGAACGACTGTATCGCGCCGAGGAAGGTCGGCTCGTTCACGAACACGGCATCCGACGGATTTACGAAGATACGCGCACACAGGTCTATCCCTTGCTGCGAAGATGTGGTTATCCGGATATTAGCGACAGGCACCCCGTATTTGGCGGATATTGCCTGCCTCAAGGCCATAAGCCCTTCGGTGGCCCCGTATTGCAGGATTCCCGGTCCGTAGGCCTTAAAAGCCTTACTGGCGGCGGAAAGTATGTCGTCGGTACGGAAAGTATCCGGTGAAGGATAGCCTCCGGCGAAAGAAATCATCCTGGAAAAATCATAATTCCTGAAAATCGCCCTCACCGGAGAAGGGACGAACGCCCGGACATCGTCCGAAAACAGTTTTCCATAATCCATGGTCAGTCCCTCAGCAATGATTCCAGGGCCACCGATGCATCCGTACCGGAATCCCTGTATTTGACAATTACAGGCGTATAGATATGGATGCCCTCCGCCGCTCCCGGACCTTTTCGCACGGGCCTGCTGCCTGCCACGACTACCGCGTTTTCAGGAACCTCCAGCCTGCCGTCCTCTCCGGAACGGATATACCTGCCGTTCACCGCATCGTACAGCGCCGTCGAAGCATTCAGGACCACTCCTGTCGCTATCACCGCGTTTTCCCTGACCAGAGTGCCTTCGTATATGCCGCAATTGCCTCCTATGAACACATTGTCCTCAATGATTACCGG
>DEPW01000081.1:16644-26392 GCA_002358965.1 Bacteroidales bacterium UBA3382 | reverse complement strand
AGCTGCGAAGCCGCCGCGATATGCACATTCTTCCCGACCTGGGCGCAAGAACCGACGAGCGCATGCGAATCCACCATCGAGCCGGAATCGACATAGGCCCCTATGTTCACATACGACGGCGGCATCATTATCACCGAAGGCGCCAGATATGCGCCACGCCTGACAGCACTGCCTCCCGGGACTATGCGTACTGCGTCTTCAAGGCCGAAAGTCCTCGGATGCAGGCTGTCCTTGTCAAAGAAAGCGAACCCGCCTTCGGACATGTCTTTCATCTTACCGTAGCGGAAACCTTCGAGGATGGCCTCCTTGATCCATGCATTGACCGTCCATGTCCCACCTTTCTTCTCGGCCACCCGCAACTCTCCGCGCTCGAGTGCATCGCATACTTGCTCGAAATGTCTGAGTCCTTCCATTCTTCCAAGGGTTTTATGCGATAAGGCCCAAATCTTTAAGAGTCTGCCTCATAATGGACACAGTGCCGTCAGTCGCCGAAGTAAGCGGAAGCCTGAGGTTGTTCCTTATCAGCCCGAGCAGCGACATGCCTGCCTTGACAGGGATAGGGTTGCTTTCGACGAAACAGTTTTTGAACAGAGGCATCAGACTGTAATGGATACTCCTTGCCGCAACCATGTCGTCGCCGGCCAATGCCCTCACCAATCGGGACATCTGCTTCGGGGCTATGTTCGAAGCGACGCTTATCACCCCGTCCGCACCGGTAGCCATCAGCGAAAGGGTCTCGTCATCGTTGCCGCTCAATACCGAAAAGCCTTCCGGTGCGTCCTTGATAACTGCCGAAATCTGCGCATAATTCCCGGATGCTTCCTTAACAGCCACTATGCCTGGCAACTGCGCAAGGCGCAAGGTCGTTTCGGCAGTCATGTTCGAACCTGTACGCCCGGGGACATTGTATATCACGACCGGCTTGCCCGTCGCTTCGAGGATGGCCTTGAAATGCTCGTACATCCCCTGCTGCGTAGGCTTGTTGTAATATGGCACAACTACCAGAAAGGCGTCGGCCCCGTACGGAGCGAGCATCCTGATATTCCTGATCGTAGCTTCCGTGGAATTGCTTCCCGCCCCGCAAAGGACAGGCTTTCCTCCGCATTCGGCCTTGGTTATTTTCAAAAGTTCGATTTTCTCTTCGTCCGAAAGATTAGGAGTTTCGGCAGTAGTCCCCAGGGGAACAAGGAAATCCACACCGGCCTCGACCTGCCTGCCGACCAAAGAGGCGTAAACATCGTAATCCACTTTCCCTTCGTCATCGAAAGGCGTAATCAGCGCGGTTCCGCAACCTGACCATATACTTTTCCGTATCATATTGTAAAAACATTAAAATTTCAATAAATCCTTGAATTCATATATCCCGGCCGCCAGACCGTCGCAAATGACGGCTGCCCGTACCGCGCCTCTGGCGAAACCTTCGCGCGAAAACGCCTCATGCCTGAGGACAATGCGGTCGTCCGGCCCTTCGAAACCGAGTTCGTGAATGCCCGATATTTCTCCGCATCGTACAGACTCGACAGGGATTTCCGCACCCATGCCTTGCCTTACTATCCCTGCCAATGTCTTTGCAGTACCGCTCGGGGCGTCGAGTTTGTGCTTATGGTGCATCTCTATGATATATGATTCGTAATCGCCGCAATTCCCCAAAGCCTTGGACAACAGCTCCGCAGCCTTGAACATCACATTTACCCCTATCGAAAAATTGGAAGCGTAGACCAAAGGCTTGCCGGCGTCCGTGAATGCCCGGAATACTTCGTCCTTAATGTCATACCATCCGGTCGTCCCCACGACAGCGCCCTTGAAACGCTCCGCTATCACGCGGAAGTTGTCCCGGAACGCCTGCGGAGTCGTAAAATCGATGCATACCGCATCAGCTGCGACCGCCGGATCGAAAGCTGCTATGTCCTCGCTTTTCCCGATGCATTCCAATCCTTTTCCGGCAAGTATCTTTTCCACGGCCTTGCCCATCCTGCCGTATCCGCTAATTACCGCTTTCATCTGTAAACAACGCTTTATGCAAACCCTGTATTATGCCGTTCAACTCGTTCTTGTCGACCACGAGGCTCAGACTGCCGCCGGCAGCCCCCATGGACATGAGATATATCCTGCGGCCCTCCAGGACTTCGAATATCTTCCCGAAGACGCCCTTCTCCGCTGCAAGCCCCTTGCCCACGATGGCGATCTGCGATTTTCCCGTTTCGATGAACACCGTCGCGAATGCGGAAAGCTCATCCGTCATCTCCTGGATGTCGTCATCCTCGCCTATGGTAACCGATATGCTTCCTTCGGTAACGGCTATAAGGTCGAATGAAAAATGATGAGCCCCGAAAATCGAGAACACCCTGCTCGAAAATCCGGCCGAATTGTAGACCCGCGACGAAAAGATGTTGAGCATCCTCACATTTTCCTTACAGGACACCGACTTCACGCCGGACGGAATATCCCCTTCACGGAGGATTACCGTACCCTTTGCGGAAGGATTCATGGAACTGAGGACCTTGATCGGAATGTTCTTGCCGACGGCCGGTTCCATTGTCGAAGGATGCAGCACTTTCGCCCCGGAATGCGCCATGTCCGCCGCCTCCCTGAAAGATATGGCCTCAAGGCTCCTGGTGCCTTCCACCCTGCGCGGATCCGCAGTATGCACTCCGTCGACATCGGTCCAGATCTCTATCTCGTCCGCATCCATTGCCATTCCTATCAACGAGGCCGAATAGTCGGAGCCTCCCCTGCCGAGCACGGTAGGCACGCCTTTTTCGGTAGCCGACACAAAACCTTGCGTAATCACGGCCGAAACGGGAGCCCCGTCCAGAGCCTTGTAGGCCTTGTTTATGATTTCCGGGACCTTGACCGATATCCGGTGCAGGTCGGGCTCGCCTTTGAGATAATTTTCATCGGTGATTATCAGCTTGCGTGCATCTATGAAACCGGTCGGGATACCTGAAGCGTTCAGGGCGCAGCAGATGATTCCGGACGAAAGGTACTCTCCTGTGGAGATTATGCGCGCTCTGCTCCTTTCCGAAAGTTCCCCGAGGTCGCAGATCACATCCACGAGTTTTTTCAGATTGTCGCAAAGGGAGTCGGTATGGACTTTGGCCTCTGCCGCATATTTTTCGTCATCTATCAGTTCGTCAATGAGTTTAAGATGCCTGTCGCGGATATTTTCCACCAGCATCCCGGCTTCAATGATATCTCCGTTTTCGGCAAAATCGCATATCTTGTACAAGGTATCCGTGACTTTCGAAAGAGCCGACACCACTATCACGGGAGCTTTGTCCAGCCTGCCGCCCACAATGGACATGACACGCCTTATCGCCTCTGCATCGGCCACGGAAGTACCCCCGAATTTCATCACAATCATAACCTTCGCAATATTATTTTTCCAAAAAGCCTTGTCTGACTATCAACTCGGCGTTAAGTATCGCCGCGCCTGCCGCCCCACGCACGGTATTGTGCCCGAAAGCAGTCATCTTCCAGTCGAGTATGCCGCACGGACGGAGCCTGCCTACGGTGACCGTCATGCCGTTTCCGGCCTGGACATCCATCAGAGGCTGCGGCCGGTCTTCGGAAGGATTGTATGCCAGCACTTTTTCGGGTGAAGAGCAAAGGCCCAGGTCGGAATAGCAATGCTCCATGGCGTCGAGCATCTCTTCCTTTCCGGCCTTCCTCTTCGTGGAAAACGAAACGCAGACCGTATGCCCGTCTCTTACCGGCACACGGTTGCAGGTGGCCGAAACAGTAAAATCCGCCGGAACTATGCCTGCGTCCGTAATGCTCCCGAAGATCTTCGCCAGTTCCCTTTCCATCTTGCCTTCTTCTCCGCCAATATAGGGAATGACATTCCCGAGGATATCCATGGAAGGCACTCCGGGATAGCCTCCGCCCGAAATGGCCTGCATCGTGACCGCCATGACGCTTTCAAGCCCGAAACGCGCGAATGCCGGGTAAACGGCAAGCGCCAGCACTATTGTCGAGCAGTTGGGGTTGGTGACAATGAAACCTCCGCTGCGGCGGTAGCTCTCCTGCCTTGTGACTATCGCAAGGTGGGATGCATTGATTTCGGGGATGACAAGAGGCACATCCGCGTCCATCCTGTGGTTCCGGGAATTGCTTACGACCATATGCCCTTTTGCGGCATATCCGCTCTCCACTTCTCCGGCTACCGAAGCATCCAGACCCGAAAACAGGATCCTCGACTCCAGCGGCTCGGCAGTCGTCCTTATCGTGATGTCTTTCGCGCATTCGGGTATAGGACGGGCCTCCTTCCAATTGACCCTATCGGAATATTTCTGTCCGGCCGAACGGTCCGAAGCGACGAGTTCCCTGATATTGAACAGAGGATGGTTCCCCAAAAGGGACACGAGTTTCTGACCGACGGCTCCCGTACAGCCGAGCACGGCGACATCAATTTTATCATTATGTTTTTCCATCGTTTTCAGATATTTGTCAAAGGCACTTGCGGCCTACGAGTTTCTTGTATATAGACACATAGTTGTCTTTCGCACGGATCAGATCGCTTAACAGTATATGTTCGTTGTCCGTATGGGCGACCAGTATCGATCCGGGGCCGCAAAGCATCTTGTTCCTGAAGCAGCCGATATGCGGGGCATCGTTCCCGAACGCGACTGTCTTTGTCTCGAATCCGTCCAGAACCATGTACCGTGAAGGAGTATCCCCTCCGAAAGCCGTGATTTCAGTCATCCCGTCGGCGAAAGACTCCATCAGCCGGCAGACCATCTCGTCGCTGGCAAAGGTCGTACGGAAATATATCCTGAAGGACAGTCTGTCGCTAAGGATGTTCTGCGAATTGGGACTTTCCAGTTCGCCCACATTGTAGGTCGTCTTGCCTAACACCGGATCCTCCGGAAAAACCACCGCACCGAGCCTGTCCATGAAATCCACGAAACGCATGACCGCGCTGTCTCCGTATTCGGGATAACCGGAATGCGAACTTACGCCTTTGATCACTACCTTGAAGGACTTCGTACCTTTTCCGGCAGTCACCATCTTCGAATCGGTTGGCTCTCCGACTACGAGGTACTCGCCTCCGGCAATCTGGCCGTCGACCGTCTTCGCCCCTTTGGAGCCGGTCTCTTCGCCCGACACCAAAAGCAGTCCGAAATCCGTATATCCTTCGTTTTCAAGCTCGATGCATGCGTTGTACATGGAAAATATCTGCCCTTTCGCATCGCAACTGCCCCTGCCGGATATCTTCACATCGCCGTCGGGAAGCTCTTCCACCTTCGGCGGAATGTACGGCGGGACCGTATCGAGATGGGTGCAGAAGACCATTTCGGGATTTCCCCATTTGAGATAGACATTAAGCGTACCGTCGCCCACCTCGTATGTTTCGGAAACGGATTTTCCCGTAGCGAACCCGTATGCGCAGTACTCGGCAAGCCGCCGCTCCTTCCCTGAAGACGAATCTATCTTGAGGATATTGAGAAAATTGTCCAAATTCATGTCAGTCCGTTTTAACATGTAAAAATAATGCTTTTCCTCAAAACGGCAAAACGGTTTCCGGACAAAAGCAGACAAAAGCATGGCACGCAAATTGAACCGACCGCATGCCATGCGCGGAATTGCAATATATGCTCTGCTGACAGCGGTTTTCGCCTGTATTCCGGCAATGGAAGCGGACGGTCAGGACACCATCACGGACAGGCCCTCCGTGCTTGCCGCCGATATCCGCGACCTTGCACGGAAAGCCTTCATGTTCGGACTCATTGACGAAAACGGACGGGACTCTCTGACAGACAAAGCCGCCGATATCGCAGGCAGACAGGCGGTCACGGAACTCGAAGCCATCCGCATGCAATGGGAAGACAGTCTTTCGTTTTTGGAAGATCTCGATTACGACAAGATCTTCGGAGACCTCACCTCGGACATCATCGACAGCGATGTCATGGCCGAAAAGATGCTGCCCGTGCTGTTGTCGATTCCGGAGATGAGGGAAAAATTCGGAGCCCTCACCGTCGAAGAAGCCCTCGAACGCATAGATTACCTGCTCGGACGGGAACTCGCATACGAAAAAAGAGTCGCCTCCATGTCAAAAGGGGAACGCATAGCCTGGATTTTGGCGAGGCTGCTGCTCGGAGGAAGCGCTCCGTTCGACCCGGATGCAATCCCTATGATGAACGGCCTGTGGTACATGCCTATTCCTCCGGGAAAGCCCGAATCGTTCGACGAGAGACTGCTGTGGGACGACAATTTCGACCCGCGCGTCTACAAGAGCGCCATTCCCGAGCCGGTCATCACTCCCGAAGAAATGCTTCAAGGGCACTGATGCACACAGGTCCGCGTGACTTCCCGAACGACACTATCACCCCCGAAGCCACTATTTCCGGAAAACGGATTATCCTCTTGTAACCGATGGTGGTCATTTGTTCTCCGCAATCGACCGCCGTCCACACCCCGTCCTGCGACAGATATTCGATTCCGAAAGACTCCACTCGCTGTCCAAGAGGGATATATTCCTGAAGCACAACTTTGTCCAGCCTCTCAGGCCGCTCGAAGACGAACATCACCGCACAGGTGTCGCAATCGTCAGGAACCGACCAGTATGTCCCGAAATCCCCGTCGACAAGATTGCCGGAGGCAAAGTCCGGCCCCCTCTCGGCGGAAACGATTATGTCCGCATCGGCGAAAACATTGCGCGGAAACTCCTTTGCTAGCATTTCGTTGAAAGCATACAGGCTTGCCGAATCGGCGGACGAAATCAGCCCGTCCCTGTTGACAGGCACATTCAGCAGGAAATTGGCATTCCTTCCCACGCTTTTGAAATACAGTTCGAGCAATTGCCCCGGAGACTTCACCAGCGAATCTTCGTCTTCATGCCAGAACCATCCCGGGCGTATGGACACATCGCATTCGGCAGGAATCCATGCATCTCCGTCGGCATGTCCGGATGGGAGCTCTTCGAAATGCGGATAACCGGGATACACCTGCTTCCCTTTAAGGATTGACCAGTTGGTCTCGCCGGCGATCCCCCGTTCATTCCCCACCCAGCGGCAACCCGGCCCCCCGTCCGAAAAGATAATGGCATCGGGTTGCAATGAAAGTATCAGCGAATCTATTGAAGGAAAATCATAATATGTCCTGCGGTCGATAGTCCGCGTTTCATCAGCGCCGCCGTACCATCCGTCGCCTCCGTTGGCACCGTCAAGCCAGACTTCGAAGATTTCCCCGTAATCCCCCGACAGGAGGGCCGTCAGCTGAGAACGGTAATATTCCACATATTCCGGAGTCCCGTAGTCCGCCCTGTTGCGGTCCCATGGGGACACATATACGCCGAACTTCAGCCCGTATTCGCGGCAGGCTTCGGAAAGTTCCTTGACGATATCCCCTCGGCCGTCCTTGTACGGAGACGAGGCTATATCGTAATCGGTACCCTCGCACGGCCACAGGCAGAAGCCGTCATGATGTTTTGCAGTGATTATTATGCCCTTCATGCCGGCCCCGGAAAGCACCCTGGCCCACTGGCGGCAATCGAGCTTCGCTGGAGAGAGCGACTCCGCCGGCACATCCCCGTAGCCCCATTCGGCATCCGCATAAGTATTGAGCCCGTAATGTATGAAAGCGTACCTTTCCATTTCCTGCCATTCCACCTGCTGAGGGGAAGGCACCGGGTAAACCGGCTCGGGAGCGCCATCGGAACAAGCCGCAACAATGGCAAGCAGCGGCGACGAAACCGCAAAAACAAGAGATGTCTTCATGATATCAAACGATTAAGGGATAAGTTCGGGATTGAAAAACTGATAGTCGGCCGGAGTGTATTCCTTGTAAGGAATTACCCGTATCAGCTCATCGTCCTCATCGTAAAAACCAAGCGACAAAGGCTTTCCCGACGAACTGAACCTGGTTGAAATCCTGGCGCACCTGTATTTGGCATGCAATGCCGGCTTTCCGCCAGGCCCCCTGTAATACACATCCTCCACGACACCTGACATTCCGGAATATCTGATGACGATATCCGAGAAGCCCATATAGCACACGACGGGATCGTCATTTCCATATCCTCTGAACGAAGCCTGATATACCATGTCTGCTCCCCTTACTTCCATTACCGACCAATACATGCCGAAACGCCCCATCGACAGGAAATCGTTCAACGGAACATATTCGGTGTCTTTTCCGACGGCCGCGGCAAGGAATGTGGAATCTGTCGGGCGGATTACCAGCCCTGTCAGGCCGTAAGGAGTCGCGGCAGGATTGTCCCCGGCATCGTACAGATTCAGCAGATAGTTTTCACGGCCGGCATCGTCCGTCCAATATTCCTCTCTGATCGAAGAAAACACTGTTCCTCTGAACTCGACATCGACCGGTTTGTAAAATTTAGTGAACCTGATCTCATTCGACACCGAATCATCTACGGCATTGTACATGAAATGCACCATGTCGGCGCCGCAAGGCAGCTGCGCAGGACCTCCTTTCGGGTCCGTCAGCTGGAAGGAATTGATTTCCCTGGAGATGCCCGGAAAGAAATCGAAAGATGCATCCAGGAATCTTCCCTCGAAAGGATCTGAACGCAACGGCATCCTCTCGGGCGAAAACCGTCCAAGATCGAGAGCCGCCCTGGAAAATCCGTAAAGGGCCATGGCGTTTTCCGCGCTCGCCCCCGTAAGGCCTATGCCGACAATCCTGCGGGTCTGCGCATCATAATCGATTACGACATCTTCTCCGGCCTCGATGAAGAGCGAATCTATCTTGAAGATTTCCGCCATTATCGGGAAAAAGTCCGCCGCATCGATCCGTTTGTCGAAGACCATCGCCCCTTGGGAAGGAAAACGGGCAGTGTCTTTTTTCGGATAGCTCCACTTCATTCCGTATTCCTTACGGCTGTCACGGAAAGAAGTCAGCCGGAAATACCTGTCACATCTGCATGAAAGCTCGAAAGGGACGCCGTCGTCCGCACAGGATATCGACATTTCCCCGGATTTTCTCGTAAAGGAGGCTTGCGCGCTGAAAACGACATTGCCGTCATCGTAGGTCAGGACGGCCGTAGCGTTTTTTTTCGCTTTATGCACATCCGCATTCACCAGAGAGATATCTATTGTGAAACCCGCCTGCTCCAGTGCGTCTGCCGCGGCTCTTGCCAAATCTGCGGACGACTGCGAAAAGGCAGGCACAGAGAGCGCCAGGGCAAACAACAGCACCGGCAATTCAAAGAATCTGTGATGCATGGTCTTTGGTGTTGACTTTTACTATGATATCGGCTATCACTCCGTTTTCATCGATGACATAAGTCTTGCGTAGCGTGCCGACCGTGGTCTTTCCATAATTTTTCTTCTCTCCCCATGCCTCGTATGCCTGAAGGATCTCGGTCGAGACGTCCGATATGAGTGGAAAAGGCAGGGAATATTTCTCTATGAACTTCTTGTGCGAAGCCTCGCTGTCCTTGCTCACCCCTACTATGGCATAGCCGGCCTGTTGGAATCTCATGTAATTGTCTCTCAGGTCGCAGGCCTCTGCCGTACACCCGGGAGTATTGTCTTTCGGATAAAAATACAGTACCAGCTTTCTGCCGGCAAAGTCATCCAGGCTGATCGGATTGCCGTCCTGGTCTCTTCCCGTAAAGGCGGGAGCCCTGTCACCTATTTTCAACATGATTGTCACAAAAAAACATTGTGCGAATTTACGAAAAAATCCGCACAATGCCACTGTATCCTTATGCGAGGCAGGATTATTTGCGGGCTATGACGCGCACCATTTCGAGCACCTTGTTGGAGTAGCCCCACTCGTTGTC
>DEPW01000081.1:16240-16607 GCA_002358965.1 Bacteroidales bacterium UBA3382 | reverse complement strand
TGTCATACCATGAAACCACCTTCGCGAAATTGTCGTCGAGAGAGATGCCGGCGGTCGCATCGAAAATCGAAGTGCATGGCTCACCGCGGAAATCCGTCGAAACCACGGCGTCTTCAGTATACGCGAGCACGCCTTTCAGATATGTCTCGGACGCCTCTTTCATGGCAGCACAGATATCTTCCTTCGTAGCAGGCTTTTCAAGCACTACGGTCAGATCGACAACGGATACATCCGAGGTAGGCACGCGGAACGACATTCCGGTAAGTTTCCCGTTAAGTTCCGGAAGCACTTTTCCCACAGCCTTTGCAGCGCCGGTCGATGAAGGTATGATGTTTTCAAGGATTCCGCGGCCGCCCCTCCAGTCCTT
>DEPW01000081.1:3393-16118 GCA_002358965.1 Bacteroidales bacterium UBA3382 | reverse complement strand
GTCGTACATGAAGCGTTGGAAATGATGTCCTGTCCGGCATATTTGTCATGGTTCACGCCATATACGAACATAGGCGTCGAATCCTTCGAAGGGGCGGACATGATGACTTTCCTGGCGCCGGCCTCGATATGCTTGCGCGCTTTTGCGTCTTCGAGGAAAAGCCCCGTCGACTCCACAACGACCTCCGCACCCACTTCGTCCCATTTCAGGTTTGCAGGATCCATCTCGGAGGTGAGGCGTATTTTCTGTCCGTTCACCACGAGCCTGCCGTCAACCACGGAAACATCTCCGCAGAACCTTCCGTGAACAGAATCGTATTTTAACATGTATGCCAGATATTCGGGATCGAGCAAGTCGTTGATACCCACGATTTCGATGTCATTTGAAAAATTTTCGAATGCTGCGCGGAACACCATTCTTCCGATACGGCCGAAACCGTTGATACCTACTTTGATTTTTTCCATTCCATTAAGATTTATTTGGTTAAACATTATTTTCTAATACGATGCAAATTTAATCAAAACGGAGAAAATTCCCTATATTTGTCACGAATTTTTATTTTATGGGAAAAATCGAAATACTCATCACCAACGACGACGGAATCGAATCCAAGGGGCTGCACACGCTGGCCGAAATCCTCCGTCCTTTCGGAAACATCACTCTCGTCGCCCCGGCATACCCGCAATCCGGAATGTCGGCTGCCGTATCGCTGGGACAAGAGCTGTTTTACAAAGAGATCCGCCGGGAAGAAGGTTTCCGGGCAGGCAAACTCACAGCCACTCCGGCCTCATGCATCAAATTCGGATTAATGCAGTTCTTTCCGAACAGATATCCCGACATGATCGTATCGGGCATCAATCACGGTTCGAACGCATCAGCCTCCGTAATTTATTCGGGAACGCTCGGAGCGGCCGCAGAAGGAGCGCTGCACGGCATAGTGTCCCTGGGAGTCTCTATCGAGAACCACAGCCAGGATGTCGACCTGACAGGGGTGCGCAAGATACTTCCATTCCTCATAGAGCACATACTCGAATATCCGCCCAAACCGGGCATCTACCTTAACATCAACTTTCCCGACATCCCTTACGACAACATCAAAGGCTGCATAATGGCATCACAGGGAGCCGGAATCTGGATAAAGGAATTCATACCTTTGTCTGCGGAAGAGTGCACGGCCGTCCCGCCTGAAGAAGGGATGCAGGCTTACAGGATGCTGGGAGATTACGAAGATTCGTCCGAGAACCTGCCGACCGCGGACAACAGGCTGATGTCAAGGGGATATGTCACCATAGTGCCGCATTCGGTGGACTATACCGATTACCAGGAGATGAAGAGGCTCACCGACCTTTGGAACCTTTAAACGGCTCATCGGATGAAATATTACATCATAGCCGGCGAGGCTTCGGGCGATTTGCACGGCTCCAACCTGATCAAAGGCCTGAAAAAGGAAGACCCGCAATGCGAGATACGCTTCTGGGGCGGGGATTTGATGGCATCCGCCTCCGGAAGCAGCCCGGTCGTCCATTACAAAGAAGGGGCGATGATGGGGTTTGCGGAAATACTGGCAAAGGCCGGCAAGCTGCTGCACAATCTGAGATTCTGCAAGAAGGACATGCTTGCCTGGGGTCCCGATGCGGTCATACTGATAGACTACCCCGGATTCAATTTCAGGATTGCCAAGTTCGCACACGGACATGGCATACGGACATTTTACTACATAGCCCCGAAAGTGTGGGCTTCCCGCGAAGGGAGGATAAAGAAGCTGAAAAGACATGTCGACCGGCTTTTCATCGTGTTCCCGTTTGAAATACCCTATTTCGCATCCAAAGGCATCGATGCCGTCTACTGCGGCAATCCTCTCGTGGATGCCATCGAAGATTCGGAGGCGATGACTGAAAGCCGCACGGATTTCCTTGCCCGCAACTGCCTGCAGGACAAGCCGTACATAGCCATGCTTGCCGGTTCGCGCAAAGGCGAGATAGACACAATGATGCCTGTCCTGACGGAATTTGCAAGGAAAATGCGTTCCCTTCCCGAATATTCGGACTACGGTTTCATCATAGCCGGGGCCCCTTCGCGCAGCATGGAAGACTATGCTCCGTACCTCGGCAGGGAATCATACATCAAGGTGCTGTTCGGCCAGACGCAATCGATAGTAAAGAACGCGAAGGCCGCCGTCATCAATTCAGGCACCGCATCTCTCGAAGCCGCCCTGCTCGGCACTCCCCAGGTCGTAGGATACATCCTGGGAAACCGCCTGACATACTGGATAGGACGGATGATAGTCAAAGCCAAGTTCATCAGCCTGGGCAACCTCATTGCCGACAGGCTCGTTTTCCGGGAACTCATACAGGACGAATGCAATGCGGACGCGCTCGTAACCGAAATCAGAAGGCTCATTGAAGACAGGCGGTACAGGGACGGGATGCTTGAAGGCTACGCCTCCATCAGGAAACTGCTCGGAGGCGGCGGGGCATCCGAAGCCGTCGCCAAGGCCATGATAAGGGAACTTGGAATGCGGTAGCCCCCAGGAAACAGGGGTCCGATGTGCGCGGTTGCGGCTCCGGGCATTTAAATCTTCACGGGCCGCGACCCGAAAATGAGAGTGCCTATCCTTACTATGTTCGCTCCCATGCGGACGGCAATCCGGTAATCGTGCGTCATGCCGAAAGACTTGAGGTTGAACTCTTTTGTCAATTTCGGAGACTCTCCCGCCCTTGCTGAAAGCTCATCAAAAAGCGAAACTATATGTCCGAAATCGCTCTCGATGACATGCTCGTCAGATGTAAGCGTCGCCATTCCCATAAGCCCTCTGAAACGGATATTGGAAAAAGGCTCCGGGGAAAAGAGTATGTCACGGATTTCATCCGCAGCGAAACCCTGTTTTGTCTCCTCCGCAGCCACATGATATTCCAAAAGCACATCAATGACTTTCCCGTTGTCCCCTCCCCAGCGGTCTATCGCTTCCAACAGATGCAGGGAATCCACAGATTCGACAAGCGTCGCATAGGGCAGCACCATCTTCAGTTTGTTTGTCTGCAAATGGCCTATGAAATGCCATTCGATATCCCGGGGAAGCTCTTTGGCTTTTGCCGCCAACTCCTGCGGACGGTTCTCTCCGAAAACTCTCTGACCGGCATTGTATGCTTCCATTACGGCCGATGCCGGGTGGAATTTGGAAACCGCCACCAACTTTACAGTTGATGGCAGTTCGCTATGCAATTTCGTTATTTCCGCTGCTATGCCCATTATCTTCTCATCTTTTTGCTCTGCTCTTTCACTTGCTGGCGCATTGCCTGCTCCTGAGCTTTCTGTGCGGCCTCGAGGCGCTGCATGAACTTCGACTTCTTCACCGGCATTGCAGCATTGGCCTCAAGCCTTGCGTAAATCTTCTTCTCATCGATGAAGAACTTCTTGATCACCCAGGTCTGGAATATCGTAATGATGTTGGACAGCATATAATAGTAGCTCAGACCGCTGGAAAGATTGTTACAGAAGAAGAACATCATGATAGGCATCAGCCACAAAGTCATGAAACGCATACCCTTCATGCTCGGATCGGTAGACATCTGGGCCGAATTGATCTTCGAATAAAGGAACATCGAAATGGCCATCAGAAGCGACAACAGCGAAAGGTGGTCGCCCAGCAAAGGAATCCTGAAACCGAAATTCCAGATCGAATCGTAGGTACTCAGGTCATCCACCCAAAGGAAGCCCTGCTGGCGCAACTCGAAAGATGTCGGGAAAAAGCGGAACATCGCATAAAGTATAGGAAGCTGGAGCAGCATCGGCAGACAGCCTCCCATAGGACTGATACCCGCCCGCTTGTACAGTTCCATCATCGCCTGCTGCTTCTTCATCGCGTCTTCAGGCTTAGGATATTTTTGATTCAATTTGTCGACCTCCGGCTTGATGACACTCATCTTGGCCGACGACGAATAGGACTTGAATGTCAAAGGAGACAAGACAAGCTTGATGCAAAGGGTCATGAGCAGGATGATGATTCCGAAATTGGCTATATACTTGTGAAGCCAGTTGAAGAACGGTATGATCACCCATTTGTTTATCTTGCTCGCAAGCCAGCCTCCGAGCTGGACGATGTTTTCAAAACCGTCGCCGCTCGACTTCAGGGTCTGATAATGGTTCGGGCCTATGTAGAAATCGAAAGGATAGTCCACCCTCTGCCCCGGCTCATAATCTACGGCGACGCTGGCCACGCAGGTCATAAGCGTACCTTCGGGATCGTTTTCTTCATGGAATACCATCGAAAACTCTCCGCTGTTGAAGTCGTCTTGCGCAGACATGAAAGCCGAGAAGAAGTGCTGCTGGAAAGTGAACCAGGAAATCCTTGTGCTGACACCTTCGTCAACGACATCCTTGCCGTTCTTGCCGAGCTTTTCGATTTTGCTGTCGCCCGGGTATTTGTAATCCATCCTCGAATACTGGCGCTCGGTCTTGTAATCCTTCTCTATCCTCGGGACTTCCATGCCCCAATCGATATCCAGAGCGGTCACATTCCTTGCTATGATGCCGTCCATTCCGACAAGGGCCATATTGTTTTTCACCACGAAACTTTCCGGTTCGAGCCAGTATTTCTGTTCGAGGTAGCCCCCGTCCCTGAAATTAAGGCGCATGGTAACGGAAGTATCCGTCTTGTCCGCTATGTCGAAAACGAGTTCTTCGGTGGATATGTTCTGATCGGTGAAGAAGCTCACGCTGTAGCTGCTTTTTCCAGGGCGGATGAAATACAGCGCAGTACTGTCATATTTGAAAAACGGCTTTATAAGGGCGCTGTACATCTGCGCTCCCTTTGTCGTGAAATCCACGGACAGCACATCGTTTTCGATAGTTACATGCTCGGCGGTCTTCCTATATGCCGCTTCCATCAGCGAGTCCTTGTATATGGAGACCGGGGCTGACGCCTTTACATCTTCGGACGGCCGGCCTTCAAGCGAGGCCGCGCTGTCGGCCTCGGCCATATATGCGGCCTGCCGTTCTGCAAGGTTCGCCGCCGCTATCGAATCGGCTATAAAAGCCTCACGCTGTCTCTTGTCGTACTGTACGGAATTGTACCAACTGAATCCCAGTAGGATTATGCCAATGAGGGCAAATCCTATCACAGAACTTTTGTTCATCTGCTACTCCTCCTGATTGTCCTTTTTCTCGAGTTCTTTAATCTTGGCTTCAAGTTCAGCCAGCTCGGCCTTGGAGGCCTCTATCTGGTCCTGGAGTTGCTTCATCAAAGAACCCGAAGACTGGGACAGGAATCCGATATTGTTTTCGTAAGTCGCGAGTTCAGACTCTTTTTTCGCATATATCTGGATCAGGCGCTCTTTCTCCGAAAGCGGAGCCGCCTGTTTGCGGTTCTGCTGCCTGAAGCGCTTGAGTTCCTTGTCGGCAAACTGGAATTTTTCCTCCAATGCCGCTTTGTAAGAGGCGTTTATCTTTTCCTTTTCCTTCATCGGGACATAGCCTATCTCGTTCCACCTTGAAGCGAAATCGCGCATTGCATTGAGATCTTCCTCTTCGTTGCCTGACGGAACATACGCCTTGATGTCTTTGATGAGGTTCCTCTTGGATTTGAGATTGAGGTACAGGTTGATGGTAGGATCGTCAGAGTTGGCATTCCTGTTTTCGAAAAATGTATCGCAAGCCGCCCTGAAGCGTTTCCAGAGCTGTTCCGACTTCTTCCTGGAGACAGGTCCTATCTCCTTCCATTGCCTCTGAAGCTCGACGAAGGCATCGGTGGTCTTTTTCCATTCTTCGCTGTTCATCATAGCCTCTGCCTGCTCGCATATTGCGACTTTTTTGCGGAGATTTTCCTGCATTTCCTCTTTGAAAGTCTCATAGTAGGCTTTCCTGCGCTCGAAGAAACTGTTGCAGCTTGCACGGAACCTGTCGTAGATCTTTTGGCTGTCTTTCTTGGCCACAGGGCCTATTTTCCTCCATTCTTTCTGGAGATTCTCTATTTCGACGGTCAGCCTGTTCCACTCTTTGGCCGATGGTATTTCGGACTTTTCAATCTCCTCGGCCTTTTCGCAAAGTCTGGCCTTTTCTTCAAGGTTTGCCTTGAACCTCGCCTTCTGCTCTTCGAAATAAGCCTGGTATTTCTTGTTTATTACGGAAGTGGCAGCCTTGAACCTTTCCCAGATCGAATCCCGGTACTCTTTGGCTACCGGCCCGAACTCTTTCCATTCCTCGTGGAGTTTTTGAAGTTCGCGAAAAGCCTCGACGACATTCTTGTTTTCCGCAAGCTTCTCGGCCATTTCGCAGAATCTGGTCTTCTGCTCAAGGTTTTTCTGAAAATCTATGTCCCTGGACACCCTGTCGATGTTCACCAGATCGTAAAACATCTCGACCGTATGCTGATATGTCTCATAGACATCTTTGTAACGCGAATTAGGTATAGGACCGGTCTCGCGCCATTCCTGCTGGAAAGCCCTGAACTCGGAAAAACCGTGGTTGACATTCCCGTTTTCCTTGAGGGTCTCTATCAATGCCTTGATCTTGTCTATGATTTCCAGTTTCCTGACAAGATTTTCCTCCATGATTTTTTCATTCCTGGCATTGAACTCGGCACGGTCGGCCTTGTAGCGCGAATACAACTCTTTGAAACGGCGTTCTTCATCCGACAACGGCAATTGCCTTACGGCTTCTTCGCCATCGTCTTCGGAAGACGGATTCCCATCATCACCTTCGGACGCCCTCGCGGCGGCTCTCTCTTTCTTAAGGTTCTTATAAAATGCGGCTTTCAGAGGTTCCGCATTCTTGTACAAATCATGATGATCCTCCGCTTCGAGCATTCCTGCGAAAATGTCAAGGATCTCGGAAAGGGATCTTTCGGAATAATCGACATACTCCTGCTCTTTCTTAGCTTCAGGCTGTACATCGGTGATGGTAGTAATCTCTTCGCTCATAGTTTTTATGAATAATTGTCAAACAAAATGCAAATATACTCTAATTTTCATAACTTTGCCACTGTTTTTCAATAAATATATGAGAATAGACATATTGAGCGTGGTTCCAGAATTATTGGACAGTCCTTTAAACCATTCCATAGTAGGAAGAGCCCAGAAAAAGGGAATTGTGGAAATCCACATGCACAATCTCAGGAAATACGGCAAGGGGCGATACAGACAGGTCGACGATTACAGTTTCGGCGGCGATGCCGGCATGGTAATGAAGATCGAACCGGTGTACCTGATGATCGAAGAACTGGCGTCCGAAAGGAAATACGATGAAATCATTTATATGAGTCCTGACGGAGAAATCATGAATCAGGGCATGTGCAACGAGCTTTCCTGCAAGGAAAACATCATCATACTCTGCGGCCATTACAAAGGCATAGACCAACGCATCAGAGACCATCTGATTACAAGGGAGATATCATGCGGGGACTATGTCGTAAGCGGAGGAGAGATTCCTGCAGCCCTGCTCGTAGACTCGATCGTCAGGCTCATCCCCGGGGCCATCGGGGACGAACAGTCGGCCCTGAGCGACTCGTTCCAGGACAATCTGCTATCGCCCCCGGTATACACGAGGCCGGCAGAGTTCAATGGATGGAAAGTCCCCGAAGTACTGCTGAGCGGCGACCCGAAGAAGATCCAGGACTGGCAATATGAACAAGCATTGGAGCGGACCCTAAAGCTCCGCCCCGATCTGCTGTCAGACGACGGTTGCCGTCGATGACCGGGCAGCTACCGTCTCTTTCTTGCCATCTTCATGGCATTGCGCATACCGCCTCCGACCATGCTCTTCATCACCTTGCGGGTATCTTCGAATTGCTTCAGAAGGCGGTTCACTTCCGCTATAGGACGGCCGCTTCCTTCCGAGATGCGCCGTCTGCGGCTGCCGTTTATGATTTCAGGGGTCTCCCTTTCTTTGGGCGTCATCGACAGGATGATCGCCTCTATGCCTTTGAAAGAATCATTGTCTATGTCGACATCCCTCAAGGCTTTCCCGACTCCCGGAATCATTGAGGCGAGATCCTTGATGTTGCCCATCTTTTTGATTTGCTGTATCTGTTCGTAAAAATCGGTCAGGGTGTACTGATCCTTGGCAAGCTTCTTGGTGAGCTTCCTCGCCTGCTCCTCATCAAACTGCTCCTGGGCCTTTTCGACGAGGGTGACGACATCGCCCATTCCGAGAATCCTGTCCGCTATCCTCTTCGGGTGGAAGACATCGAGGGCCTCCATCTTCTCTCCGGAAGAGACGAATTTTATAGGCTTCCCGACAACGGCCTTGATCGAAAGGGCCGCACCTCCCCTGGTGTCTCCGTCCATTTTCGTAAGCACGACTCCGTCGTAATCGATCCTTTCGTTAAAGGCTTTTGCCGTTTCGACAGCGTCCTGTCCCGTCATCGCATCGACTACGAAAAGCGTCTCCGTAGGATTCAGGCTGCTTTTCAACGCGGATATCTCGTCCATCATCTGCTCGTCGACCGAAAGACGGCCTGCGGTATCGACAATCACGAGCGGATAGCCCTCTTTCCGTGCCAGCTCTACGCCGCGCCCGGCTATGCCTACGGGGTCTTTTACCCCGTCTTCGCTGTAGACAGTGACACCTATCTGCTCGCCAAGGACTTTCAACTGGTCGATAGCGGCCGGACGGTAGACGTCCGCGGCAACGAGAAGCGGTCTGACGCCGCGTTTCGATTTGCAGTTCAAGGCAAGCTTGCCGCAGAATGTCGTCTTACCGGAACCTTGCAGTCCGGCGACAAGCACTATGCCCGGATTGCCCTTAATGCTGATGTCCGACGAATCGCTCCCCATCAGGGCGGCAAGCTCGTCATGGACTATCTTGACCATCATCTGCTCGGGCTTGACAGCCGTAAGCACATTCATGCCCAGGGCCTTGGATTTCACCTCGTCGCAGAAGTTCTTGGCTATCTTGTAACTGACATCGGCATCGAGCAAAGCCTTTCTGATGTCCTTAAGGGTTTCCGCTACATTTACTTCCGTTATCTTTCCCTCTCCCTTGAGGAGTTTGAAGGAACGTTCTAACCTGTCTACTAAATTGTCAAACATATTTTATTACATATTCATTTATTTCACCATATCTGTCACCTTCCGGACATGTCAAGAAGGAAATCCAACACATAAGTCTTCGTGCCGACGAAATTCGCGCCGTCGCCTCCGGCAAAGCCCGAAGTGGAATTGTGGTTGATGTCCTTGCTTGCCGTCGCATAGAATCCATTGTCCATACCGTCAGCGTCGCTGACAGTAACATTAATCACCCGGTTATCGGCATAGTCCTCCGTGTAGAACTCCGCGGCATATTCGCCGGACTGCCCGGTATAAACGGTCCGTGTCTCTCCGGAGCCGTAATCAACCTTCACTTCCATCCCTTCCAAGGGAAGCTGGCCGGCATCGGGAGAATACCCCACCACCGTACCTGTGACGGCTATGCAACCGTACTTGATGCTGCCGGCATCCCCGTATGGAGGCTCCGCTGAACACGAATGCGCCACCCACGCCGTCAAAGACAAAAGAAAAAATATGACCGTCCTCTTCATATTGCCATCCAAGAAAAAAGCCGCTTAACCGAGATGTTCGAGCCGCAGAAGGTCCAAAGCCACCTTTACAGGGTTGAAAGTTATCAGCGGCACCTCGATGAAGACAGTGTTCCAGTCGCTCATAGAACCGTTCCAAAGGCCCGGCAGTTCCAAAGCCTTGAGTTCCCTGCCCTGATAGCTCTTCTTGCTTATGAAAGCAGTTTCGCCATCGACATGTTTCAGAAGGTCGAATTTCCTGCCCTTGTAGTCGCGCACGCAGCAGGCCAGATCCACGGGATTGAAATGCGTGCTTGCCGCAAGTTTTGCAGCCGAATCCGGATCGGACCTGTCAATCTGATCGTTTTCGAGTATCTGCAAGGAAGTTGAGCCGTCTTTTTCCCTGATGATGAACGGGCCGCCTCCCGGTTCGCCCTGATTGCGCACCATGCCGCATACCCTGATCGGCCTGTCGAGTTTCTTCCTCAGATATGCCGGGAGCGACTCCTCGGACATATCGTCAGGGATATCTATGCAAAGGACATCCTTGAGGAATGACACTATTTCCGGCAGGAGCGTATCGAAACCTTCCCCTTTGTCCAGGGCCCTCAGATAGCCGCGTATACTGTCACGCACGGAGACAAGCTGTCCCAGAAGCACCTTCTTGTACAAAGCCGTCTGCGGAAGGAAACGCTCGATTGCGACATTGTCTATATTCTTGATCGATATGAACTCGTCCTCTATGCGGTCCAGATTGTATATCAGCGCGCCATGGCCTCCCGGACGGAACAGCAGGGAACCCTCGTCCGTCCTGAAAGGGTTGTTGTCCATGTCCACGGCTATCGTATCCGTGGAAGCTTCCTGAAACACGAAATCCACATTGAACCTGCAACAGCATTTCTGCTCGTAGGTTTCCTTCACATCAGCGTAAAGGTCCCGGAAAAGCCTCTCGTGTTCCGGAGATATGGTGACAGTAAGGTTGGCGGTACCGTCATCGTTCCTCATGTATTCCTGAGCTTCCACCAGATGCTCCTCGAACGGAGTGCGCGCCCCTTCGGCATATCTGTGGAATTTCAGCACGCCCTTTGGTTTCGCCCCGTAACCGAGGCCTTTCCCGTGATAAGCGCCAAGTACCGTTTCCAATATCCTCGCCATATAGGCGTCCCTGGTTTCGCCTTCGGCCATGGCAGGAAAGGTTTCGGGATCGTAAAATGCGAAACGCTCTATTTTCGAAACGAAAACCGCCGCCGGCGAATCGTCCGGCAGGGTTTCCCCTTTTTGCAGTCTCTCGAGACCCGCGAACAGATCCTTGAACATCCTCGATGCGGCCCCGGATGCCGGGACGAACTTGCGTTTGCCGGAAATCTCCGCCCGGGCATAAAGTTCGAGCGACTTCTCTATTTCATCGCCCGAAAGTATCCTGATACCTCTGTCAGGCGTGGCGGGAGCTACGATTTCAAGCCTCGGAAAGCCGTTTCTGAAAGCCTCCAACTGCTTTTCGACCACATCTGGCCTTATACCCTTCGAGGCCATCTGTCCAATGTCTTTCTTGTCAAACATAAAATTCAGATCTATAATGATATTCAGTCCTTAATCTTCCGAAATCCCCCGGAGCGGCCTTCAACAGCCTGCTTTCCTGTTCAATCGGAAAAATGTCAAGCATCCTCCGCGCGATTTCGGACTGGCTTCCGCTTATGTCCAGCCTCCGCGAAACATCGTCCTTCCCGACCCCCCCTGAGGGGTAAAAATCTTTCAGGCTGCCGATGCCGGCAAAATCCGCAAACGCACGGACTACGGCGGCGGTAGCATTCAGCTTTCCGGCCAGCGAGTATCCCGCGATATGGGGAGTAGAGACATCCGCGCTTTCGACAAGTGTCCGCGACACATTCGGTTCATTGTGCCATACATCCAGCACCAACGCCGAAAGGCTTTCCCTTGCGGACAAAAGCGCCCGTTCGTCTACCACATCCCCTCTGGATGCGTTCACAAAGATAGTGTTTTTCGGCATTTTCCTAAAAAAATTATCATCGGCCATCTTATATGTACCCCGATATAGCGGCACATGCAAAGTGACTATGTCCGACATTTCCAGCAATTCGCGCAAATCATGGAAACCGGTCCCGCCTTCGGCGGCGGCCCTCGGAGGGTCGCATACTATCGGGACCATACCGAAAGCACCGGCCAGCGCGGCCACTTTCCCCCCTATGTTGCCGGCCCCTATTATCCCGAGCCTGCGGCCTTCTAGGCGTATGCCTTTCAATTCGGCGACATAGAAAAGCGATGTGAACAGATATTGCACGACTCCCATCGAATTGCATCCGGGAGCGTTCGCCGCGATTATACCGTTGCGTCCGCACCAGCCCGTATCGATATGGTTCATGCCGGCAGTGGCGGTCGCCACAAACCTGACGCTCGAATGCGCAAGCAGTTTTTCATCGCACACGGTCCATGTCCTGACCATGAGCGCATCTGCATCCTTCACACTGTCGGCGGAAATGGCATCGC
Source organism: Bacteroidales bacterium UBA3382 (assembly GCA_002358965.1). Taxonomy (GTDB): domain Bacteria; phylum Bacteroidota; class Bacteroidia; order Bacteroidales; family UBA932; genus Merdivivens. Next base: position 4,123 of record DEPW01000081.1, on the reverse strand, counting down.
CCTTCATATACGCGACATCGGCATAGGGCTCAAGCACGCCCTTGATATAGGGTATTTCGTCGTCTATGATTATTTTCATTTGAACACTATGTCTTTAACCAATTCTTCACCCAATTCCACATTAAGCCTTTCCAATATCTCCCTTTTCGACGAAAGGGCCATCTCGCGCGCCACGGAAGAGTTCATACGGCAGACGAGCGTCCTGTCGGAATAGGTCTTGCCAAGCACATGGCCGGACAGTCCGCTCACTTTGTCAAATGCCTCATATACATGCACTCTCGTAAGCCCTTCCTCCAGGACTGTCCCCTTTAAGGCGCTCCGTATCAGCGCACCGAGTCTTTCCGGTTGTTTCCTTTGCATGTCCGCGCTATATAGATAAAGGTGTGAAAACTCCTGATTTTACTTCGAAATATGCCTTCTCCTCGGCAAGCCGGTCCACCATCGACTGCATCCTTGTCTTGTTGCAGTCCGTTATGAATATCTGACCGAAACCGTTGCCGAGGACTATCCTGAGCAGGCTTTCGACTCTGCCGGGATCCAGTTTGTCAAAAAGGTCGTCGAGCAGCATCAGAGGAGGGAATCCGTATACATCCCTCATTATGGAGTACTGCGCAAACTTCAAGGCGACCGTAAATGATTTCTGCTGGCCCTGCGAGCCGCATTTGCGCAAAGGCAGACCGCCTATCAGGAAGTCCAGATCGTCCCTATGGATGCCCTTTGTAGTATGGCC
>DEPW01000081.1:0-3378 GCA_002358965.1 Bacteroidales bacterium UBA3382 | reverse complement strand
TATATCCCTGTCGAAGCAGGCCGCAAGGCATTCTTCCATGCACGCATCTTCAAGATCGGAACGGTAAGCCACATCCATTTCGGGGTCCGAACCGGAAATGGCCCTGTAATGCTTCCGGACCAGAGGAAGGACCCTTGTCGAAAAATCCTTGCGTGCCGCATGGATATAGCCTGCCGGGGCCGAAAGCCTCGAATCGATTACCGAGAGCAGTGATTTGTCGGCGGCTCCGGACCTCAGCAGGGAATTCCTCTGCACAAGCAGCCTGTTGTAACCCTGCAACGCCCGCAGGTATTCCTTGTCCAGCTGCGAAAGCAGCATATTCAGGAAACGGCGCCTCTCCTCGCCCGCCCCGTTAACCAGCACGGTATCATACGGGGAGACCATCACTATCGGCAGCACACCTATGTGTCCGGATATCTTAGGATAGGGTTTACCGTTGACTCTCACGGATTTGTCTCCGTCTTTCAAAGAAACCGAATACCGGTTCTCCGTACCATTTTCAAAAAGATACAGACCGCTTATGGAAAATTCGCCGCATCCTCCGATCGAGTTGTATCTGTCCGACTGGCTGAAGGCGCTTTTTGTCATCGACAGATAGTATACGGCATCGAGTAGATTCGTCTTGCCCTCGCCGTTACCGCCGGTAATGCAATTTACACCGCGTGACAAGGACAATTCCTGGAACGCGATATTCTTATAACCTGAAACTATGATTTTTTCGAGAACCGGCATAACTCTTCACAAAAAAACATGCAAAGATACCTTTTTTGCCAAAAAAAATTTGTAATTGGACAAAATATAGTAATTTTGCAGCCTGCAAAAAAGACAGTGATATGACAAAAGAGACTAAAAAGACCAACAACGAAGAGGCGGAGGCTATAGTTACCGCTGTCTCGAAGACCGAAACTTTCATCAAGAACCACAAAGGATTGCTTTACGGAATCGCAATAGCGATAATAGTCATAATCGCGGGTTATGTAGGCTATACGAAACTGTTCAGCGACCCGAAACAGAAAGAGGCCATGCAGCAGACTTTCCCTGCCGAAGAGATGTTCCGCCTGGGAAATTACGAACAGGCACTTAACGGAGACGGCAATATACTCGGCTTCGCACAAATCATAGACAATTACGGTGCAAAGGCCGGTGAAGCGGTCTACATGTATGCCGGTATCTGCGAACTGAGGCTCGGCAACTTCAACGAAGCCATTTCCTATCTTGACAAATACGCCGGCAAGGAACCTATCATGAAAGCAAGGGCTCTCGCCTGCACAGGAGACGCATATGCGGGCCTCGGCGACTATGCGAAAGCCGTAACCTACTTCGAAAGGGCAGCCAACCACGCCGACAACATGTACGCTGCCGAATATCTGCTCAAAGCCGCAGTGGCATACGAGGAGCTTGGAAACGACGCCAAGGCGCTGGAATGCTACAAGACCATCAAAGACAAATACCCTCAGTCCCCTGAAGGATACGACATCGACAAGTACATATCTCGTATTGAAGTAAGAAAATAAAACACACGACATATGGGAAGAGCTTTTGAGTTCAGAAAGGAAAGGAAATTCAAACGCTGGGGCAACATGGCCCGCGTTTTCACGAGATTAGGAAAAGAAATAACCATTGCCGCAAAAGCCGGCGGAACGGATCCGAACGGCAACCCGAGACTGCGTACGCTGATCCAGACGGCCAAGTCGGAAAACATGCCGAAAGAGAACATCGACAGGGCAATCAAGCGCGCTATCGAAAAGGACGCCGGGGATTACAAAGAGATCGTATATGAAGGATACGGGCCTCACGGCGTGGCGATACTTGTCGAGACGGCTACCGACAATATCAACAGGACAGTTGCCAATGTCCGCAGCTATTTCAACAAGTTCGGCGGCTCGCTCGGCACATCGGGAAGCGTGTCTTTCATGTTCGACCACAAATGTGTCTTCAAAATCAAGAGCGACAAACCCGTGGATCTGGACGAACTCGAGCTTGAACTCATAGATTTCGGAGGAGAAGAAGTATTTAAAGAGACCGATGAGGAAACCGAGCAGGAAACAATCGTAATCTACGGAGATTACACCGCATTCGGCTCAATCCAGAAGTATATCGAGGAAAACGGCTACCAGCTCGTTTCCGGAGGTTTCGAACGCATACCTAACGGCGAATTGAAGGAGCTTTCACCGGAAGCCAAGGAAGAAGTAGACAAGCTCATCGAAAAAATCGAGGGCGACGACGATGTACAGAATGTCTATACGAACATGGCTTGACGGCGCAAGAGCGTAAGACCGATATGGCAGGCTTAAAAGTCTTCGGACTTTGCGGCCTGTCTTTTTTTCATCTTTTACCGTCGAAACTTGGTGGGGGTTTTAAAAAATATTAGTATTTTTGCGCGCGTATATTATTTTTTGAAAGGATTATTACTGATTATTGTACAATATTAAATTTTCGAACAATGGAACTCAGTCACATTGAACACATCGGCATAGCCGTCAAATCACTTGAAGAGGCTATTCCTTACTATGAGCAGGTCCTCGGCCTGAAATGCTATAACATCGAAGAAGTCGCTGATCAGAAAGTCAAGACAGCATTTTTCAAAATCGGGCAGACAAAGCTCGAACTCCTCGAAAGCACATCTCCTGAAGGCACAATCGCAAAGTTCATCGAAAAGAAAGGCGAAGGCGTACACCACATCGCATTCGCGACCAAGAATGTGCAGGCCTGCCTCGATGACGCTTCGGCCAAGGGCGTAAGACTCATCGACAGTGCACCGCGCAAAGGCGCCGAAGGCCTCAATATCGCATTCCTCCATCCTAAATCGACCATGGGAGTCCTTACGGAAATCTGCGAAAACCCTAACGAGAAATAATAATCTTTTTTTAAACAATCGATAATGAGTATACAACAGGAACAAATCAAAGCTCTTGTAGAGCGCAGACAAAACGCTCGGATGGGCGGCGGCCAGAAAAGGATCGATTCCCAGCATGCAAAAGGGAAATTGACCGCCCGCGAGAGGATAAACCTTCTGCTCGATGAAGGAAGTTTTGAAGAATACGACATGTTCGTACGCCACCGCTGCACCAACTTCGGAATGGAAAAGACCCAATTCGACGGTGACGGTGTCGTAACGGGATGCGGAACAATCGACGGAAGGCTCGTATACGTATTCGCACAGGATTTTACCGTAATCGGAGGTTCGCTTTCCGAGACCATGGCACAGAAAATATGCAAAGTCATGGATATGGCCATGAAAGTAGGCGCTCCTGTCATCGGCATCAACGATTCCGGCGGAGCCCGGATCCAGGAGGGCGTGGGCGCACTCGCCGGTTATTCCGAAATATTCCAGAGGAACATCCTCGCTTCAGGAGTGGTTCCGCAGATATCGGGCAT
>DEPW01000142.1 GCA_002358965.1 Bacteroidales bacterium UBA3382 | reverse complement strand
TTATAAAGTTTTTATTCTTTTTACGACAGTCCCTATTTAGTCATGGCTGTTGTTAAGAGATACTGGTTCAAGACCGTAGTGTCGGTGCTTGTCGTACTTTGCTGCATGCCTCTCGGACATGCTCTGATGATCATGATGGAAAGACTGCTCCCTTATGAGGCGTTGCATTATTGCGCCTTCGCCCTCGGGGCCGTCGGATTGGCGATAGTGATTGCCGGCGTCTTTGTCAAAGGTGATACCAGACAGACGCTCCTGGGGCTGATAGGCGGCCTCCTTTTCTGGACAGGATGGGTCGAATTCCTTTTCCAGTATTATGCCGCGCGTTACGGGGTGCAGCCGGAAATCGTCAACGGGGAGATAGTCACCAAGCCCGAATACCTGATATTGCCGGCGACTTTCGGAATGTGGATGATGATCATGACGGTCTATATATTCAATGTAAAGACGGGATGTTACTGCATCAACTGGCTGCAAAAGCTGTTTTTCGGCAAGAGGAAAGACCAAATCGTCACAAGGCCGCTGACAAGGCATACTTCGATAACGACTTTCATGGAGCTGAACATGATGATGTGGGCCTGCTACCTGCTGCTCATGTTCTGTTACGATCCCCGTTTCCTCGGCGATACACATCCGGTCACTTTCATCGTAGGCTTAGGCTGCCTTGTCGGAGCGGTGTTCATGTTCATTAAGGAACTCAGACTCGGTGCCTGGGGAGCCAACATACGGATGGCGATAGCGACAGTAATCGTTTTCTGGACTCCGGTCGAGATCATGGGAAGGAACGACTTCTTCAATGAAATCTGGGTAGCTCCGCAGGAACATGTCCTCGAGATGGTCATCATCCTTGCGGTGTTCATAGTCCTCGCGACGGTCCTGATTTGGAGCGCTTTGAGGAAAAACAGAAAGGCGGAGGGTGGCGGACAATGAAAAGAGGCTTGACTTTCATCGCGAAGTCAGCCTCTTCACATCTACGGAAGCCTCGTCGGGAGCCTTCGGCGGACATCGCCAAGGCTCCCGGCGTTTTTCCTATTGCTGTATGCCTTTCACTACCCTCATCAGCTGGTCTCCGAGGCCTATGGTATAGCCTTGCGAGAAGAATACCACTCTGTTGAATGTATCGGCAAGCACGAACATCGGAAGCCTTCCTCCGCTCTGGGCTTTCATGTTTTCAGCCATCATGGCTCTTACGGAACCGTCGGCATCTATGCCGAAGCTGACTGTCGAAGGAAGTCCCTTGAAGTTTTCCTTGTCGAATCTTTCGTAATCGCTCTGTGAAGCGAAGAGCAGCACTATAGGGCGGCCCCATTCTTCAAGTCCCTCGCGCGCCGCGATGATGTCTTTGAGCGCGTGGTTCGTAGGTTCGTGTCCGTAGTCTATCACGCCTACGATGAAGTATCCCCTGCCTGTCGTCAGCAAAACCGATGTCTCTTCACCTTCGAGGGTGCGGAACCTTGCTTCGGAGTTGAAACTTCCTATCACCCTGAACTGTTCCGGATCTTCGCGTACGGCCAATGTGGTTTCGGTCGTCTCGCCCTCATTGATCGTGAAGAACTCGACATCCGTCAGCACATTGCCTTGTGCCATCCTTGAGCCGCTGACGAGCATGTAATATCCGCATTCCATTGTCGCGCCGTCTTTGAAGTCTTCCCATGTGGCGCTTTCAGGATAGTTCTGCAGCCTGAACGAGCCGTTGTCGTATTTGGAGATGGTAAAATGCGTGTAATATTTTGGATTGTCGAGCATCGGGATAGGCGAGAAGTCCAGTTTGAGCGTCCCTGTAGGCCTTACGGTCTGTTCCTCGGCTTCGAAATCCACATCCATGACGGTACTGTCCGCAAGCATGTATTTGACGCCTCCGGTAACTTCATCCACCCATGCGGGGATTCCGAGGCTTCTTGCGGCTGAAACGAAGAATACCCTTCTGGATTCTTTGTCCGCTATCTTGTAGTCCCATACTCTTTCAGGGGAGACCTGTACATAGCGCATCGATATCGTATCGAGCAGTCTGAGGCTGTCGCGGCACCATGCCACGAGCCTCGCAGGGTCTTTGCGGAAGGCCGCCTGATCGGCGACAGGTATGTTTTTCTGGAGATATTCCCTGTAAGGATAGAGCAGTTCGGTGGTCACGCGCGGGTTGAGTACCGTCCTGGCGTCCGAGTTCTTGTCCGTATTGTAAAGGTGATCGTTAAGGACTTCGTAAGGAGTGTCCCTCAGGTCTTTTTCGGCAATGGACTCAAGCAGCTCGAGCGCGCGCTGTCCGAGCCCGTTCTTCTGAGCATCGCTGAGGAAACGGGATATTGCCTCGAAATTGCCTCTCGCCCCTATGAGCAGAGGAACGGTCCTTGCCGGATCGAGGACATATTTTGAGGCAAAATCTTCTGCGCTTTTCTGGGTGAAGAATGTAGCCGTATATGCATTCCTTATCGAATCCTCGTATGCCATCCTGCGGTCGTTTTCCGCCCTTTGTTCAGGGGTGACTTCAGGTATGATGGCATGTTCTGCCGGAGGGACTATTTCGAACGCCATGTGTCCGATGGCGTCCCCATCCTCGTGTTCCAGCACTATGTTGATGGTCGTGTCTTTCCCGAACGACACTTTGCTCATTCCGAATTTTCCGTCTTTCGAAGCAAGCACTACCATGTCGCCCCTTCCTGCTGTCAGTGCGGAACGGCCTTCACCGTCCGCCGTCTTTGATGCAACTGTATAGAACTCGGCGTAGTTGTACAGTTTGTATTCGACTTTCGCTCCTGCGGCCGGCGTGCCGTCGCTTTCGGTCACGGTGACCTTCACTTCGGCAGGCTCCGGAGCGTAATTTTCTATCACATTGATTTCGGTATACATAGGGGTGCGCCTCATGACATCTTCAGGCCCGTCGTATCTGCCGAATACATTGGTATGCATGAGCATTCCCCTGCTTGCAGGGGCGTTGAACCATCCCAGGTCGAGTACCGGTTCAGGTTCGCACGCTCCGAGGAAATACCATTCGCCGTCGACCCATGCCTCTACCCATGCGTGGTTGTCATCGGTGTGCGCCCATCTCGGCGTATATACCTGCCTTGCCGGTATTCCTATGGATCTGAGTGCGGCTACAAGGAGCGTGGACTCTTCGCCGCAGCGTCCGTATGCGGTCATGACGGTGGCCAGAGGCGAGCTTGTCCTTGAATCCGAAGGCATGTAAATCGCCTTTTCATGGCACCAATGGTTGACTTCGAGTACCGCATCGTACATGGACATCCCTTTTACCCTGTCCTTCAATTCGTTGAAAAATACGGTGCGCGATGTGTCGAGGTTCTCGTTGTTTACCCTTACGGGAAGTATGAAGTGCCTGATTTCCCTTTCAGGTATGTCGGCTCCCCAAGGCATGGTGGAGAGGGCTTGCTGTGTCAGCCTGTAATTTTCGAGAAAATATTCGCCGTCATGGTTGAGGATGTCTCCGATCGGCATGTAAGCGTAAAGGAACATCAGCGCCTCGCGCTCTTCGGTCGTCAGAGGGGTGTCGAAGATACTGAATGCCGCAGGGCAGTCCAGCGCCTCTTCCTTGACCTGGAAATCTTTTTCCACCTGTCTGCGGTAATCCTTGTCGGATATGAAATGCTCTCCGCAAGAGGTTGTGAAAATGGACAATGCCGTCAGGAGCATGGCCATCGTAAAAATCTTTTTCATCTTATTTGTGTTTAATTGATTTTTCAAGTCTTCTGTTAACTGATTTTATTTTAGCGTAAGTCCTATGATAATGTCGGTCTCTTCAGGAATCCTCCGGCGAGTTTCGCGTATTCCTTGCAGTCTATATCCTGGTCGTTCAATACCCATTCCCCGTCGCCGAGCATCGAATATATTCCCCAATGTATGAATATGCCGAGGCCGGCTTCACGGAATTCCTGCCTCGACGAGAGATTGGGGTTTTGCACTCCGTCCCCCTCATGCGTGTTTTCCTGCCCGTATGAAGGAAACAGTGTCCCGCCCAGAATCAGCGCGGCCGCAAGGAGCAGCCGGTTCGTGATATGATTCATCATCTTCATGCTTCCCGAAAATTTACGGCAAAAATACACAGAACCCGAGAGCAATGCAAACAAACTTGTTTTGATTTGCATCACATGGGCGCGACCGCATCAGGACAGCCTTTGCTTACTTCGCGCTGCCTGTGGATATGGCCGGACTTGCAGGCTGGCCGGCATTTTTTATGACATTGATATAGTTGTACTTGTCGCAAAGACGGTTATCCCCGTCATACATGTCAACCCGGTTCCAATTTTGCCAACAAAATGTATAATATTCATTGTTCAAAGCATGGATGAAACGGATATTCCAACCCCAAAAAAAATTACAATTGTCGATTTTTTGATTCGTATAAGAAGCTGTTTAAAATTTTTTCAAAAGTTCTTTGAGGCATCATTCCGGCATCTTTCTGCCGTTTTTATCACACAATAGCGCTGCTATTCTCCTCAAAAAACGACAAAAACCTGCACAAAAGCATGTCTCAAACATTCTGAGAAAAAA
>DEPW01000010.1:18510-38274 GCA_002358965.1 Bacteroidales bacterium UBA3382 | reverse complement strand
AACTCGTCCTGGAGGTCCTCATGGCCGGGAGCCATTACGAAGCATACGTTCATGATTGAACGGTCTTCCTTGTCGGCTGTACCCATGAACATGGAGTTGCGGTCGATTTCATTGTAAAGCATTTCCGCTTTCCTGGTGTTGATTTTGTGGATTGCCTCTACGCCGCCGATGCCTTTGAGCCATTTGAGAGTCTCGGTCATCACGAAAATAGAGAATACAGGAGGGGTGTTGAACATGCTCTGTCCGTCGATGTGCGTACGGTAGTCGAGCATCGTAGGGAGGTAACGGCTTACTTTGCCGAGGATGTCCCTCTTGACGATTACGAAAGTGACACCTGCAGGGCCGACATTCTTCTGTGCGCCGCCGTAGATGAGGGCGTACTTCTTGATGTCGACAGGGCGGCTCATTATGTCGGATGACATGTCGGCTACCAGGTTTACAGGGCAGTCCATATCGTATTTGATTTCGGTCCCCTTGATGGTGTTGTTGGTGGTGATGTGGAAGTAGTCGAGGTCGGTAGGGATTTCGTATCCTTTAGGGATGTAGCAGAAATTCCTGTCTGCGGACGAAGCCACGCAGATGGCGTTGCCTATTCCCTGGGCTTCCTTGAGGGCTTTCTTCGCCCATACGCCTGTTTCGAGATAGCCTGCCTTGTTTTCGAGGAGGTTCATGGCTACATAGAGGAACTGGAGGCTTGCGCCGCCGCCGAGGAAGAGCACTTCGTACTCGTCAGGGATGTTGAGGAGTTCTCTCCAAAGAGAACGGCACTCGTCCATTACTGCTTCCCATTCTTTCGACCTGTGGGAAATTTCGATCACCGACATTCCGGTACCTTTGAAGTCAACAAGGGCTGCGCGTGCAGCTTCGACTGCCTGTTTCGGCAGAACGCAAGGGCCTGCGTTAAAGTTGTGAGCTGTTTTCATTACAAATTTTTTATAAAATATATTTTAAACATTTCAGTCTATAAGGCATAACTTTCTGCAAAGTTACAGTTTTTATGCCAATAACGAATCATTCTCCCGAAATTATTTTCATGTTTTTGGCAGGGGTCACTTTTTCGCAATAGTGGCAGAGCAGGGAGATCTCTCCGTCCTTCTCTATCGTGGTGAACCTTGTCTTGATGGGCTCGTGGTTGGTAATGCATTTGGGATTGTTGCATTTGGCGATTCCCGCAATCTCTTTAGGGGTGCGGATCACCTTCTTTTCGATTACCTGGAAATCCTTGATGATATTGATTGTGGCATTGGGCGCTACGAGGGCGAGCCTGTTGACTTCCGCGTCTTCGAGCCATCTGTCGGCAATCTTGATGATCCCTTTCCTTCCGTAGGTCTTGCTCTCGAGGTTGATGCCTACGGTTATCTGGTTGGGCGCTCCTTTCAGTTCGAGGATGTCCATTACTCTGTATATCTGCTCGGCCGGTATATGGTCGAGGACGGTGCCGTTCTTTATGGCGGTTACGATCAGATGTCTTTCTTCCATGGTGTCGTGTGTGTTTGTAGTGTGAAAATTACCTGCATCCCATCAGGTATGCGATGATGGCCATCCTGACATAGAGTCCGTTCTCGGCCTGTTTGAAATAGTAGGCGAAAGGCGTCTCGTCCACATTCTGGGCGATTTCGCCGACGCGCGGAAGCGGATGCAGCACTTTCATGTTGGGTTTTGCGCTTTTCAGCATCGAGGCATCGAGCCTGTATACGTCTTTCACCCGTTCGTATTCCATTGCATCGGTGAAGCGCTCCTGCTGCACCCTTGTCATGTAAAGTATGTCGGTGTCGTCTATGTGGTTTTCGATCTTGTCGGTTTCGATGTATTCGATTCCCTTCTTGTCGAGAAAGTCCTTGTATTCCTCCGGCATGCGGAGTTCGTCGGGGGCCGTGAAGATGAATCTGGCGCCGAAATCGGACATCGCCTGCAGCAGCGAATGTGTCGTCCTTCCGTATTTGAGGTCTCCTACCATGTTGATGGTGAGCCCGTCAAGCCTTCCCTGGGTCTTCATTATCGAATACATGTCCAGCAATGTCTGCGATGGGTGCTGGTTGGCTCCGTCTCCGGCGTTTATGACAGGGACCGTAGCTATTTCGGAAGCGTACCTTGCGCTGCCTTCGAGAGGGTGTCTCATGACGATGAGGTCGACATAGTTCGTCACCATCTTGATGGTGTCGTTGAAGGTCTCCCCCTTCGATACGCTCGTATTCGTCGATTCGGAAAAGCCTATCACCCTTGCACCCAACCTGTTCGCCGCTGTCTCGAAACTCAACCGCGTCCTTGTCGACGGTTCGAAAAAGATGCTGGCTACGACCTTTCCTTCCAGCAGCCGTTGGGACCGGTCGGCCTCGAATTCTTTGGCTGTTTCAAGGACATGGAGTATCTCGTCCTTGGTGAAATCGTGGATTGAAATTAAGCTCTTTGGCATGATGAAATATTATTTTAATCATTTGTCTTTATTTCGAAATCGCAGCCTCCGGTTTCGCTTACGGCCTTTTCGAAGGCAGGGCAAAGCCCGAGGCGCACCGGCACCGTCATGGAGCAGGACATGTCGAATCGCTGGTCGCTCGGTGCGAGGCCGAGGTCTTTTACGATTTTCATGACGGGGTTGATCTCCATGTAACCGAAATGCAGCACATAGGTCTGTTCGGCGGTCTTGCTTATGATGTCCGCATTGCCTATGGCATCGGCCGAGGCCGATTTGTAGGCGCGTATCAGTCCGGGAATCCCTAATTTGATGCCCCCGAAATACCTCACTACTACGATCAGTATGTCGCTCAGTCCGGATGAAAGTATCTGGTTCAGTATCGGCTTGCCGGCCGATGATGAAGGCTCTCCGTCGTCGTTAGTTCGGAATGTCTCTCCTTTCAGGCCGAGCCTGTATGCATAGCAGTGATGACGCGCATCGTAGTATTTCTTCTTGATACCTGAAATGATTTCCTTTATTTCCGGTTCGCCGGTCACTGGGTAAGCCAAAGCGATGAAGCGGCTTCCGTTGTCTTTGTAAAGACCTTCAGAAGGTGCTGCGATGCTCTTGTAGCAGTCGTCAAAATCAAGAATGCTGTCCTGCGTAACCATTTGAAATGTAAAATTAGTGAATATTATTTATTCTGCAAAAATTAAAAACGCTTCTTTGACTTGCGCGAAAGATTTTGTATTTTTGGGCCTGGTTTCCTGCAAGGGGGACGATACGACGGATTAGTAAAAGTTTATAGTGATGATTTACAGATTCAAGGCGACGATGCGCGGCAACAAGCAGTTTCTGAGGGAATATGAAATCCCTTCATCGGCCACGCTATATGATTTTCACAATTTTCTTGTAGGGGACCTCGCTTTTTCCCCTGACCAGCTCGTGATTTTCAGAGGGGTGGACAAGGATGGCGTAGTGTGCAGCGAGTACGGGCTTTTCGACATGGGTGACGGAACGATCGACAACATCACCTTGCATGACTGCATGGACAAGGGGGAGATTGTCTTCGAATATGTCTATGACATTTTCAACAAGAGATCGATGCTGATCTCATTCATCGGCGAGACCGGGGAGCAGCCTAAGGAATCTTATCCGCGCCTTGTGAGCGAAAGAGGTATCCGTCCGGACCAGTTCTCTTCAGAACACGATACCGACGAGGAATTCCATGCTTCCATGAAGCCGTCATCCGTGGACGAGCCTGATGATGACGACGACCTCGGCGATGTCCATGTCGAGGATGACGGAGAGGATGACGATGAATGACCTGTAAAGGTGGGAGACCTCTACATAGTCCTTGGGCCTACGGCCGTAGGCAAGAGCGATTGGGGCGTGGAACTCGCAGAGCGTTTTTCATGCCCGATAATCAATTGCGATTCCAGGCAGATATACAAGGAGATGAAGATAGGGACCGCCGTCCCTTCGGACGGACTGCTTTCGCGGGTCAGACATTATATGATAGGTACGCACAGCGTGACCGAACTTTATACGGCAGGAAAATATGAAATAGAGGCCAATGCCTTGGCCGAGAGATTGTTCGGGGAATACCGCAACCTTGTCATGGTGGGAGGGTCGGGCTTCTATATCGATGCCTTCTGCAACGGGCTCGACGATTTTCCTCCTGCTGACATGGAGCTTCGCAAGGTCCTTTCCAGGAGGCTTTCCGAAGAGGGGGTGGCTCCGTTGAGGAACGAACTCAGGTTGCTCGACCCGGTCAGCTACGAAACCATAGATATAGCAAACGGGCAGAGGGTCGTCCGCGCCCTCGAAGTCTGCCTCATGACGGGCAGGCCCTTCTCTTCGTTCAAAAGCTCCCCGTCGAAGAAGCGTCCCTTCAACATACACAAGATAGGACTGATGCGCGACAGGCAGTGCCTTTATGACAGGATAAACCGCCGGGTCCATGACATGATGGACGAAGGCCTTGTCGACGAAGTCCGCTCTTTGCTCCCGTACAGGGACTGTCCGGCTCTGAAAACGGTGGGGTATACGGAGATATTCGATTATCTCGACGGGAATATCACGCTCGAGCGGGCGGTAGAACTCATCCAAAGGAACACACGCCATTATGCAAAGCGCCAGATATCCTATTGGGGACGGGACAAAAGCATCGAATGGAAGATGTTGGCGTGAAAATTGAGAATGTCCCTTTTCGTGTTTCAACGGTTTGTTTGATATGAAAACAGTGTCATTGTCGTGCTTGGTCGCCGCCATTGCCGTTTTGTCCGCATGCGGCAATAATTCCGGGAAAATCAAGGACGCTCATCCGGTCGGAGTCAAGACCTTTGTCGTCGATTCGTCTTCTGTGTCGGCAATCCCCACGGAATATGCCGGAGTGGCGGACGATTCATACTCGACCATGTTGAGTTTCCCTGTGTCGGGCAATATCCGGAAGATATATGTGAATGAGGGCGACCGCGTGTCGGCGGGCGACCTTGTGGCTTGTCTCGATTCCAGGACGGCGGAAAACGCGCTTTCGGCTGCCCGTGCCTCGTATGAAAGGGCTGTGGACGGATATGAAAGGGCGAAGTCGGTCTATGAAAAGGGAAGCATGCCGGAAATAAAATGGATCGAGGTGACTTCCCAGAGAGACCAGGCGGCCGCTCTCTATGATATCGCCATGAAGAACCTGGAAGATTGCAGCCTCTTTTCCCCGGCGGACGGCGTCGTGTCATCCGTGATTGCCGAACAGGGCATGAACATCGCGGCCTTCAGTCCTGTAATCGGGCTGATAGATCCCAGGGCGGCCGAAGTCGAGATAAAGGTGCCGGAGTCCGAGATAACATCGATTTCGATCGGCGGGCCTGCTTCCGTGGAAATCCAGGCGCTGGGCAAATCCGGCATACCTGCAAGGGTGGTTTCGAAAGGAGTTACAGCCGACCCCTTGTCGCACAGCTACAAAGTGCGCCTGTCCATATCCGACCCGCAGGGAGTGATGCCGGGCATGACATGCCGCGTGGTATTTTCGGGACTCGGATTTTCCTCCAGCTCCTTTGTCATTCCGGGAAAATCGGTCTCGGTCTCTAATGACGGACGCAGATATGTCTGGCTTGTCGAAGACGGCTGGGCTGTAAGGCGATATGTCGGAATAGGAGGGATGACCGCCTCGGGCGTCATGGTCGTAAACGGGCTTGAAATCGGCGATGCCGTTGTAGTCGAAGGCATGACCAAGATTTCAGAAGGAATGGAAGTCGTTGTCGAATAAGGAGGTGGCCATGTCTGTCCGTAAAAACGGTATAGTTGAATCCATAATGAAGAGTCCGGGCATCGTTATCCTGCTCGTAACGGTCCTTTGCGCATTCGGAGTATACGGACTGATCAATATGAACAAGCAGGAATTTCCCGAATTTTCAATCAGGCTCGGTGTCGTCGCCGGCGTATATCCCGGAGCCAATGCGCAGCAGGTCGAAGAGCAGCTCACCGCACCGTTGGAAGATTACCTGTTTTCATACGAAGAAGTCGACAAGAAAGGCACTTATTCGATAACCAAGAACGGCATTACATATATCTATGTAGTGCTGGACGAGACGGTGGACAACGATGCCCAGGCCTGGTCGAAGATCAGGCACGGATTGAAGGATTTCAAGGCTTCCCTGCCTCCCGGAGTGCTTGCCTTGGCCGTGAACGACGATTTCGGCAATACGACCTCTCTGTTGATCACTCTTTCGTCCCCGGACAAGAATTACAGGGAACTCGGGACTTACATGGGGCTGCTCGAGGACGAGTTGCGCAAAGTCCCGGCGATAGGCAACATCAAGCGCTACGGCGACTGTCACGAGGAGATAGCGGTCACGCTTGACAAAGACAAGATAGCGTCGTACGGTGTCAGTGCCCAGGGGATTTTCGCCGCGATTTTTCCTCAAGGCCTGATTTCGGCCGGAGGGGCTATCGAGGCAGGCGGCCTGTCGATTCCGTTGGAAGTGTCTGTCCCGTTCACTACGGAAGAGGAGATAGCCGAGCAGGTCATCTATTCCGATCCTTCGGGAAACATCTTGAGACTGAAGGATGTGGCGAAGATCGAACGGCGTTACGACACTCCCTCTTCATATATCACCCATGACGGTGTGAAGTCACTTGTGCTTTCGGTCGAAATGCGCAGCGGAAACAATATAGTGGAGTTCGGGCGCGAGGTGAATGAAGTGCTTGACGAGTTCGGGAAAGGATTGCCCGACAGCGTAGAACTGTACAGGATAACGGATCTGCCTCAAGTCGTAAAGGTATCGGTGCTGGAATTCCTCCGGGATCTGCTGATATCCATACTGATAGTGATAGCCGTCATGCTGATGATGTTCCCGTTGCGTTCGGCCATTGTGGCTGCCGTCGAAATACCTATTGTGACTTTCATGACTTTGGCGGTCATGTATATTCTCGGCATGGAGCTGAATACCGTCACGCTGGCCGCCCTGATAGTCACTCTCGGAATGCTGGTCGACGATTCGATAGTGATGGTGGATGCTTTCGTGGACAATCTCCGCAGAGGGATGTCGCGTTGGGATGCGGCTGTGGACAGTGCCCGGAGCATGTTCATGCCTCTGTTCGTGGCGACTTTGTCCATAAGCGCGATATTCGTGCCGTTCATTTTCACCATCGAGGGCTATCTGGGAGAGTTCGTGAACTTTTTCCCTCCGATGATCGCCCTGTCGCTGTTCATATCTTTGCTCATGGCGATGCTCCTGGTGCCTTTGATGGAATACAGGATGCTCGGGAGCAAATCCCTGTCCGGCAGACGGAATCTTGTGGAAAGGATGCAGGAGAGGTTTTTTACCTTTGTCAACAATGTCTATGAAAGGGCCCTGGGAGCTTGCATGAAGCATCCGTATGTGGCAATTTCAGGCGCACTCTGCTCGGTAGCTCTTGCCGTGCTGGTTTTCGTCTTGTCGCCGATACAGTTGATGCCGAAGGCCGAGCGGGATTCGTTCGCGGTAGAGATATATTTGCCCGAAGGCAGGACCCTTGAGCAGACGGCGAAGGTGGCGGCGGATTTCGAGGCTTATATCAAAAGCGACAGGAGGGTGAAGTCCGTTACTGCTTTCATAGGGAGCGGCTCTCCGCGGTTCATGGCGGCATATTCTCCCAATCTGCCGGCTTCGAATTATGCCCAGTTCATAGTCAATACAGGCAGCAACAATGATACGAAGGCGCTTATCTCCAAATTCAAGGACAGCTCGTTCGATATGTATCCGGAAGCTTCCGTGCGAGTCAAGCAGCTTGATTATCAGGCTTCCGCATGTCCGATAGAGATAAGGCTGAGCGGAAACGACATGGGAGAGTTGAGGAAATATGCCGACACCCTTGTCCGTTTCATGCATACCCTTGATGACGAATTGGTGTGGATACATTCGGATTGCGACGAGTACATGCATTCGGTCCGGATCGACATGAAGCCTGACGAGGCTGCGAGGCTCGGTATTTCGAGAGCGTCCATTTCGACGGCATTGGCCGTGATGTTCGGCGAGATTCCGTTGACGACTGTGTGGGAAGGGGATTATTCCGTAGCGGTCGTGCTTGAGACAGGTTTCGACGGAGGGGTTCCTGATTACGAGGATCTGTACAATGCCATGATTCCGGGCGCTGTGCCCGGAGTGTGGGTGCCTTTGAGGCAGGTCGCGGACCTGACACCGGAATGGAGCCCTGCCGTGCTTATGCGGTATAACGGCGTGCCTGCGGTGTCGGTTTCGTCCGAACTTCGCGAAGGGGCGAGCCAGCCTGTGGCGATGAAGAAAATCAAGGAATACATAGACGAAGAGTTCCTTGACACTTTGCCTGAAGGCGTCAGACTGAGTTACGGCGGGCTGACCGCGATCAATCAGGACAACGCCCCCGGGATCATTCTCGGTCTTGTCGCTTCGCTGGCCATACTGTTTTTCTTCCTGATGTTCAATTTCAAGAAGATTTCCGTGGCCCTGCTGTCGCTGGCTTCGACCACCCTTTGCCTGTTCGGAGCGTTCCTGGGATTGAGGATCTTCAATCTCGATGTCAGCCTTACCGCAGTCGTCGGAATTGTCAGCCTCTTCGGAATCAATATCAGGAATACCATCATCTTGTTCGAATATGCCGAGGAATTGAGGCTTCAAAAAGGGTATGCCGCCAAAGAAGCGGCGATAGAGGCGGGCAAACGCAGGATGAGGCCGATCTTCCTGACTTCGCTGACGACGGCAGTCGGGGTCTTGCCCATGATAATCAGCCGCAGCACTCTATGGATGCCTATGGGGGTCGTGATCTGCTTCGGTACCATATTCGCCATAGGGCTGGTAGTTACGATATTGCCGGTGGCGTACTGGAAATGTTTCGACAGAGTGAAAGTTAAAAAGGAAAATGTCTTATGAGACGCATATATTATAAGGTGCTCGCGCTTGCTGCCATTGTGCCGTGCCTGTATGCGGAGGCGGCAGGACAGAATGTCTGGCGTTTCAACGCGGACAGTTGCACATCAAGGGCTTTGGAGGCAAACGCGGCGGTAAAAAACGCCGATTTGGAAGTGCAGGCGGCAATCGAGATGAAACGTTCTGCGGTGGCAAAGTATTTTCCGTCGGTGTCTGCCAATGTCTCAGCGTTCCTGATGCATGATTATCTTCTGGATATCTCTTCTTCGGATGTGAAGGACGGGAATCTGTCGATGAATGTGTATTCGGAAGGCAAGCCTATCAAGGACTATATCGACGAGGGGTTGGACAAGATCGCCCCTGTCTTCGACAGGTTCGGTGTGGACATCAGACAGGAAATCAACACTTTCGTCTCAGGTCTTTCGTATGATGCTTCTTTGCAGATGATAAGGCAGGGAGTCTCGGCATCGGTAATCGCCGTACAGCCTCTGTATTCGGGCGGCCGGATAGCCAATGGGAACAAATTGGCGAAGCTCGGCATAGAAGCTGCCGAAGTCCAAAGGTCGATGGCCCTCAAGGATGTAGCTTACGGTGCCGAACAGCGGTA
The DNA here is from genome assembly GCA_002358965.1 of Bacteroidales bacterium UBA3382. Lineage (GTDB taxonomy): Bacteria > Bacteroidota > Bacteroidia > Bacteroidales > UBA932 > Merdivivens. The sequence continues at coordinate 28,892 of DEPW01000010.1, read as the reverse complement.
TTGGCTGCTTGTATCCCTTAAGGAGAAGTCCAAGACTCTCGAAGCCATGTCGGCTTTGATAGATACTCTTTGCAGGGATGTAGAGGCGGCTTACGAGGCAGGCCTGGTAGGCCGTAACGATTTGCTTAAGGTCGAGTTGAAACGCAATGAGCTGCTTTCGGCTTCGGTTACGCTCGACAACGCCATGCAGCTTGCCAACATGTCGCTTTGCCAGTATGTCGGGCTGCCTTTGGAAGATGTGATACTCCCTGAAGACTCGATTGACGGAATGTCCTCTCTTCCGCGTCTTCCCATGTCTGCCGACAGTGCGGATGTCAGTCTCCGTGACGAGTACAGGCTGCTCGATTTGCAGGTGGATGCTGAAAAATACCGCAAGCGTCTGATCCTCGGCGAATCCCTGCCGCAACTCGGAATAGGCGGAGGGTATTTCTATGGTAACCTGTGGGGGCGCAATACCGACAATGCCGGCGTATTCGTGACCTTGAGCGTCCCTATTTCTTCGTGGTGGAACAACACTTTCAATTACCGCAGGCAGCGTGTCAAGGAGCAGATCGCGGTTAACGAAAGGGAGGAATACCGCGATTTGCTGTCGCTCCAGATCCGGCAGAAGTGGAGCGAAATCTGCGATTTGCACCGTCAGTTGGATATTTACCGTCAGACTATCCTGCAGGCGGAAGAAAACCTCAAAGTCAACAGGGACTACTATGCGTCGGGAATGGTTCCTCTTTCGGATCTGCTTGAAGCCCAGGCTCTTTATCAGCAAAGCGTGGAGCAGTATGTGGACAAGTGCATCGATTACAAACTCAAGGTCCTGGAATACGGGCAGATGATAGGGTAGACCGGAATCCTGACAGGAAATTCTGCGTCCGGAGGCGTTTTTTCGGAAAAATATGCATATCTTTGCCGCGGCAATGGCTATGGGAATGCCGTGTGAATCGGCAACAGTACCCGCTGCTGTGAGTCCTTATGTTTTCCGGAATTCTGTGCCACTGGCGATGAGGCCGTCTTTGCTGCGGCTTGCCGGGAAGGCTCCGGAAAGGACGAGTCAGAAGACCTGCCTTGCCTTTTCGGGGTTTTAGCCTGCGGGACCACAGGTGCGGACGAGTTAAATATTTTGGCCGTGTGCCATGCCTTTTTATCCGTTTGCGTTTTTTCGCCGCTATTATCCTGATTGGATTGTGAAAATTTGATTTAAATTTTAATAGTTCAATTATGGAGAGATTTTTATGTTTTGTTTTGACGGCTTTTGCGGCCGTTGCATTGTTTTCATGCCGGGATTATGAACCGTACGACGACAGCGGCATAGGCAGCGAGCTGGACCGTCTGGAAGAGTCGATCAATGATTTGCTCGCTTCGACAGATGCCCTGGAGGAGGATGTCGAGGCCTTGAGGCAGATAGTGGACGCCCTTTCGAAAGACCTTCACATTGTTTCGGTGGCACAGACCGGTGAAGCTACCGTAATCAATCTCAGCGACGGTTCTTCAATTACGATAAACCATCCGTCAGAGACGCAAACGCCGGAGATTCCGGAGGCTCTTTTCAAAGAGGCGTATGTGGATGGGGATGTCTTTGTCATAGTGCTTGCGGACGGCACGGAAATCAGGCTTCCGATGTATGAAGAATTGCAGTTTGTCGTCGACGCCTCATCGGTCGATGGGGTAGAGGCCGGTAAAACCGTTTCCGTATCTATTGAGACGAAGGGTGTCGATGATTTTTCCGTGGTAAAACCTGTAGGCTGGAGTGTGGCTGTTTCCGGAAACGAGGTTTCGGTGACGGCGCCCCGGGAAGGCCTGGACTATGCGGAATATGAAGGCACGATAGATTTTATCGCCGTAGGGCATGGCGAAAGTGTCATTGCGAAGCTTCCGGTATACGCCTATGTGTACAGGCCGGGTGAGACCGTCCTTGATTTCGAGGGGGAATATCACTATGTAAGGCTTGCCGAAGAGGGTGACAATTACGGGAATTGTTTTTACGGCATACCCGAGGATGACGAGTGGATGGGGCTGAATTTCATCAGCGACGAGGATTATGATGTCTTTTTCGGGACTAATCTCTCTTACGGCAGTTACGATATGTACAACGGGGCTTTGATGGTGTCCTATTCCAACGATATGCTGCAAGGGGACTACGCCAATCAGTTGAGCGTATATTACAGTGACCCGCAGACAGGGTTCGGAGGCCATGGAGGATCCAGGCATTTTGTCGTGAATTTCAGCCCTGTCGGCGGTTACGGAGAGCCGGCGATGATATGTTTCGCATCTGTACGCAAAGTCTTGCGCATGTATGTGGCGAATGCGACTTATCCTTATGTCTTGATGCGCGACGGCAATCCTTTCGGTGCCGGGCCTTTCGGTTATGAGACCGCGGACTGGTTCAAAATCGTCGCTTACGGCCTTGACGAGAACATGGAAAGGGTAGGGGCTGCGGAGTTTTATCTTGCCGATTTCCGGACGCCCGACGCTCCCGGTCTGCTTGACGGGTGGCATGAGTTCGACCTGAGCGGACTTCCGGCGTGCCAGTTTGTCGAATTCGAACTGCAAGGTTCGGATACCGGCGATTACGGCCTTAATACGCCTGCATATTTCTGTCTGGACGATTTGACCTACGAAACTTCGGACGGTCTTGTGAAGGTCCGTCTGTGAAAATCCGTATGACAATATTTTAGATAAAAAAACTTCTTTCAAATCGGCCGTGCCGCTGTGTCGTCGCGGCCGATTTTTCAATGAAAATCGAAATATTTTTTTGCAATTTAAAAATTATTTATATCTTTGCGATATCAAAATAATATCATTATGAATGAATACAGATTCAAAGGCGTTGTCCTTAACGGGTTTTTGGCCCTTTTCTTACTGGCTGTGATCGCAGCAGCAGCTATTTTCGTCGCTTCAGCCGACACTGACGGCATTTGGGCTCCTGTGCTTTTTGCCGTTCTGGTGGTGGTCTTCTTCTTTTCATTGTTCGGGTTTTTCATGATGGAGCCGAACCAGGCGAGGGTCATGGTGTTTTTCGGGAAATACAAAGGGACTTTCGACGGTACTGGATTCTGGTGGGTGAATCCGTTTTACAAGAAGAAAAAACTTTCCCTGCGCGCCCGTAACCTTGATGTGACCCCTATCAAGGTGAACGACAAGGCAGGCAATCCTATCATGGTCGGCATGGTGCTCGTATGGAAGCTCAGGGATACTTACAAGGCCATGTTCGAAATAGACTCGCAGACGATGGCCGGAGCGGGACAGACTGGCGGAGCCTCGGTCTCTTCTGTGATGAGGGCCTTCGAAAACTTCGTGAACATACAGAGCGATGCGGCTTTGAGGCAGGTGGTGACAAATTACAATTATGACAACAATGAAGGTCCTGACGATGAGATGACATTGAGGAGCGGAGGCGATGAAATCAATGAAATCCTCGAAAAGACACTTAACGAAAGGCTGGAAATGGCCGGCATAGAGGTCGTAGAGGCCCGGATCAATTATTTGGCGTATGCGCCGGAAATCGCGGCTGTGATGTTGCGCCGCCAGCAGGCTTCGGCTGTGATATCCGCGCGTGAGAAGATAGTCGAAGGCGCCGTATCGATGGTGAAGATGGCTTTGGACAAACTTGAATCCGACAAGGTCGTGGCGCTCGATGCTGAACGCAAGGCATCCATGGTCAGCAATCTGCTGGTAGTGCTTTGCGCGGACGAGGCTGCCCAGCCGGTCGTGAATACCGGGACATTGTACAACTAACGGGAGCGCACTGTCATGGGAAAGCCTTCTTCGGAAACCAAGTCTTTTGTCTTGAGATTGGATCCCAAGACATGGGAGGCGCTTGAAAAATGGGCCGCCGATGAGTTCCGCAGCGTGAACGGCCAGCTCCAGTGGATTATTTCCGAAGCATTGCGCAAAAGCGGCAGGATGAAGTAAGAAGCCTCTAAGAAACAGCTTCAAAATAACAAGAGGGCGAACTCAAAAGGGCAATTTCTGTGTTACGCTTGATCCGGAATCCTCATGTACGCCAGTACACTGCGGTTCCCTCATCTTCGCAAGCCTTGAAATTCCTCCTTTTGGGTTCGCTCTCTCGAATGTCGCTATTGCCGGTCGTCAGAAGGCAAATCAGAACGGCAGATCGTCTTCTTCGGGTTCGGACGCATCGGCTTGCGGCATGGAAGTAATCGGAGGAGCCGGTGCAGGCGCGGAAGCGCTCATGGACGGTGATTGGGAGGAGGCTCCTCCGAGTTTTTCGATCCTCCACGCCCTCAGGTCGTTGTACCATCTTCCGGCGTATTCCCTGGCGGAAATTCCAAACGAGATCCTGACTTCATCCCCCTCGTTGTAGCCTGCCAGTTCGTTCACCTTGTCCGCTCCCCAAACATTAAAGCACACATGGCTCGGATATTGTCCGTCCTGGTATTCTATGACGAACTCCTGTTTCTGCCATTCCCCTCTTTGCGAAGTCCCTTTCTGGACGGCCAGTTTCTTTGTAATCTTACCTGTCAATTCCATTGTCTTTTCGGTTTTTTATGAAAAGAGGGCGCCGCAAGGACACCCTCCCGTATGTTCGGTTTGAAGAATTATTTCTTGGTCGATAACGGAACGCTTATTCTCTGAGGTCCCGGTTTGGCTGTGTCTGTTTCGCAAGCTTTCTCTACATAAGGCTTTACTTTGAGAAGTTCGACATCGAAGATCAAAGTCGAAGAGCCTGGGATGGAACCTCTCCTCTGTTCGCCGTATGCGAGGTCTGACGGTACGTAGAGGGTGATCTTTCCGCCTTCGCCTATCTTCATGAGGCCTTCTTTCCATCCTTCGATGAAGATGCGCAGAGGCATCGTCACGCTCTCGCCTTTGGATGAGTCGAATTCGGTCCCGTCGATGAAGGTGCCGACATATTTGACTTCGACGGTGTCCTTTTCGTTCGTAGGGCGCAGTTCGCTTCCTTCAGCCTCTATCTTGTACTGGAGACCGCTTTCAGTGACTTCCACCCCTTCGTTGTTTTTGTTGGACTCAAGGAAGATCTCTCCCTCTTTGCGGTTTACTTCCGCCTCGTATTTGTTGAGTATGCCGATATATTTCCTGAATGTCGCGTTCATGTCCTGCGGGTTGAGCTTGAATGCTGCGGTGTCGTTAGGCGTTGTCGCGTTGAAGTAGTCTTTCATGCCTTTTTTGACTTCGGACATATTCACAATGTCCTCGTTGAATCCGTTGTTCTTGATGAAGTAGCCGAAATTGAAGCCGATGTAGTAGCTTACGGAGTCGATGAGCGTCTGCTGAGGAAATTCGGATTCTACTACGAAATCATGTTTCTCGGGTGTTGCGCCTGTGCCTCCGCAGGAAACGAGCGCGGCTGCAAGTGCGCCAAATGCTAAAAATTTGATAGCTTTCATTTTCTTAATTATTTTGTTTTGTTAAACTTTCTTCCTAAAGTCATGCAAATTTACGATTTTTTTGTTTTTTGCAAGTCAAAAACAGCAAAGTCAGACCGGCTATTGCCGCACAAAGCGAAGTGGCGAGTATGGTCATCTTGCCGATGTCGGTTATGCAGCTGTCCTGGAATGCGAGATTGTTGATGAAAATGGACATGGTGAAACCGATGCCTCCCAGTATTCCGATTCCGAGAATCTGCCCCCACCTGACATTTTCGGGCTTGCGCGCGAATCCGCATTTTACGGCAAGCAGGCTGAATATGAAAATGCCGAGAGGCTTTCCGAACAAAAGGCCGAAGAATATGCCGGCCAATATGCCCTGAATGCTTCCCTGCAAGGCGGCCCCGTCAAAGTGTACCCCTGCGTTGGCGAGGGCGAACACGGGCATGATGAAGAATGTCACCCACGGATGCAGCGTGCTTTCGAACTTGTGCATGAGAGGGTCGGCCTTGTTCACCATGCTGTGCATGGTATGGATGATATGCTGTTGTTCCGGATTGGCGATTACTTCGACCCGGGCGTGGCCGGACATTTTGAATTTGTCTATGAGATATTGCAGTTTGGTCCCGAAACGCAGCTCGTTGATTACGCTTCTGGCCGGGGTGACGGCCGCAAGGAGCACGCCCGCTATCGTAGCGTGCACTCCTGACATGTATACGCAATACCATAAGAACAATCCTGCTATGATGTATATGTATTTGTTCCTTATGTTCAGGAAATTGAGCAATGCCAGGGAGGCGACGATTGCTGCGGCGTACAGCAGGAAGACGACTTGCAGAGCGTGTGAAGGGTAGAAGAGAGCAAGCACTATGATCGCTCCGAGGTCGTCGACAATGGCTATGGCGGTAAGCAGTATTTTCAAAGCCATCGGGACTCTCTTGCCCAGCAGGGATACGATGCCGATTGCGAAGGCTATGTCGGTGGCCATAGGTATTCCCCATCCCTTGGATGTCACGGGATCGGCCGAATTGAAAGCGTAATATATGAGTGCCGGAGCCAGCATTCCGCCTATCGCCGCAAAGACGGGAAGCGAGGCATGCCTGAAAGAGGACAGCTCCCCGACCATGAGTTCCCTCTTGATTTCAAGTCCCACTACGAAGAAGAATATGGCCATCAGCCCGTCGTTCACCCAGTCCAGCAGCGGCATCTTCAGTGAAAAATCCCCGACGGTCAGCCCCATTTCCTTGTTCCAGAGGCTTTCAAGCCAGGTGATGGATTCGACATTGGCGGCAATCAGTGCGAAAACGGTACAGACTATCAGTACGATTCCTCCGGCAGATTCGTTATGTAGGAAAGTGTCGAATATATTCCGGATTTCGTACATCCGCAGTTTTTTCAGAATCTGTTCCCTGTCAGTGGCCATGATGTTTCGTCGTAAGTAGTTATCAGGCCGCAAAATTATAAAATTATTGTTTCAAACCGTAAAAAAATTTGGTCGGATGATTCCTTATGGGTATCTTTAGGGGAAAATAGAGGTTTTGATATGGAGATAACATCTGAAATGCTGCACGCGAAACTTAAAGAGTTTTTCGGTTTCGACAAATTCAAAGGGCAGCAAGAGGCGATAATAATGAACATCATCTCCGGGCATGACACTTTCGTACTGATGCCCACGGGCGGAGGAAAATCATTGTGTTACCAGCTTCCGGCGCTCGTCATGGAAGGAACGGCGATAGTGATTTCCCCCCTTATCGCCCTGATGAAAAACCAGGTGGATGCCATCCGGGGCTTCATATCGGACCAGGAAGGAATCGCGCATTTCCTCAATTCTTCATTGAACAAGGCGCAGATCGCCGAAGTCCGCAAGGATCTTCTCGAGGGTGTCACCAAGTTGTTGTATGTCGCACCCGAGTCGCTGACAAAGGACGAAAACATAGCTTTCCTCAAGCAATTGAAGATATCGTTTTACGCCGTAGACGAAGTGCATTGCATCTCGGAATGGGGGCATGATTTCCGTCCCGAATACAGGCGCATAAGGGCGATAGTGGACGAGGTCGGACGGGCGCCGATCATAGGCCTTACCGCGACCGCCACGCCGAAGGTGCAATACGACATCCAGAAGAATCTCGGGATGCTGGACGCCGCTGTTTTCAAATCGTCGTTCAACAGGCCTAATCTCTATTACGAAATCAGGGACAAGGTCGATCCGAGGCGCGACATGATCAGATTCATAAAGCAGAATTCCGGCAAGTCAGGCATCGTATACTGCCTTTCACGGAAAAAGGTAGATGAAATTGCCGAACTGCTCAATGTGAACGGCATCAAGGCTTTGGCCTATCATGCCGGTATGGATTCCGCGACACGCGCGGCAAACCAGGACAAGTTCCTTATGGAAGAGGTGGATGTGATAGTCGCCACCATAGCCTTCGGAATGGGCATAGACAAGCCCGATGTGCGCTTCGTCATACATTACGACATGCCCAAGAGCCTCGAAGGCTACTATCAGGAGACCGGCAGGGCCGGCCGCGACGGCCGGGAAGGCAAATGCATCGCCTACTACTGTTACAAAGACATGGTCAAACTGGAAAAATTCATGCAGGGCAAGCCCGTCTCCGAACAGGAAATCGGCAAGCAGCTCCTGCAGGAAACCGTGTCCTATGCCGAATCCAACCAATGCCGCCGTAAGATATTGCTGAACTATTTCGGCGAAGAGTACGCCGAAGACAACTGCGGGGCCTGCGACAATTGCCTGCATCCGAAGAAGACATTCGACGGCAAGGAGGACCTGCTCACGGTAATGGAACTGATAATGTCCATGCCGGAGAATTTCAAGACCGAGCATCTTTCCAATATCCTTGCCGGTGTCGAAACCTCCCTTGTCAAGTCTTATCATCACAACGAACATGAAATGTTCGGCATAGGGAAGTCGAAGGGCGTAAGGCATTGGACTGCCATAATCCGCCAGGGCGTGATCGAAAAGTTACTGGACAAGGACATAGAGACCTTCGGTCTTATAAGTCTCACGGAAAAGGGGAAGCGCTTCTATGAAGAGCCGTATTCGGTGATGATGACCGAAGACAGGGAATTCGCCGAAGGCGACGATGACGACGACGATATGGTCTCCTCGCAGGTAAAGGCCGGCGGAGGCGGCGCCGGCGACGAGACCTTGCTGGCCATGCTGAAGGATCTCCGCTTGTCCATGTCCAGACGGTTGAAATTGCAGCCGTGGGTGATTTTCACGGATGTCGCACTCGAAGACATGACGATACTTTATCCGATAACGACAGACGAGCTTAAGCACTGCCAGAATGTGGGCGAAGGCAAGGCGAAGAAGTTCGGCAAGGAATTTGCCGAACTCATCAAGCGTTATGTCGAGGAAAACGATATCATCCGTCCTAACGACTTTGTCGTGAAAACAGTGGTCAACAAATCCGCCAACAAGGTGCATATCATAACCGGCATCGACCGGATGCACCCGTTCGAAGATATCGCGGAGGCCAGAGGGATGGAGATGGACGAGCTTTTGGATGAGATAGAGTCCATCGTCTATTCCGGGACGAAACTGAACATTGACTATTACATCAGGCAGGAAGTCGATGACGACAAGGTGGAGGAAATCTACGATTATTTCAGGAACGAAGCCGAGTCGGATTCGCTTTCGGATGCGATGAAGGAGCTGGGATCAGATTTTACCGAAGAAGAAGTCAGGTTGGTGAGAATCAAATTCCTCTGCGAAGTGAGCAATTAGTTTTTTAGGCCATGAAACGATTTTTATGCTTTCTGGCGGCCGCTGTCATGTTTGCGACGGCGGCTTTAGCCATCAATGACCGTTATCAGGACAAACGAATCAAGTTCAGGAAAGACTGGACCGAATATTCGAAAGCCAGGGAAAAGGATCTTCCGAAAACACAGGAAAGGATTTTGAAACGCATCATGGAAAAGGCGGCCTCCGAAAACGCCTACCTCGACCTGTATTATGCATCCGACGAATTTGTGGATATGGCGTGGTCCGATCATGCCGGCAGGAATGAAAGGCTCGATTATGTCTATGGTGTGATTGACGGGATGGCTTCTGTGCAGGGCAATATGCTGATGCGTCTGTTGCTGATGCCTCGGGCTTCCTCGCGCGGCGGGGATTCGCTGATTGCCGGCCTGAGCCGTTACAAAGAGGAGCTGTCAGGGGCGCATTATGTCACAAAGGACATGGCCTGCGTCGTTTTTCCGGATACCGGGGATTACTGGCATGTCGACGATTATGAGTTCTTCCTTTCTGCCTGTCTTGATCTTTGCGGAACCTACGGAGATGAGCCGCCGATGGAGCTTGTCGACGAATGGATCGACTACTGTTCCCGTGCAGGCGACGAGTATATGATCAATCTGGTTTATGCGAAAATGATGAAGGCCCGGCGCGAAATCAGCTATGCCGACATCGACAGCACGAAAGCCGGCCGGATCAGGCGTTATCAGGAAATCGCGGAAGAATGCGGCGACAATGCGGCTGCGTTCATCCCTCTTGCCAGGATTGCGCATGCGCTCGTCTACATTTATCCCGAAACGGAACAGGAGTGTATCCGGGCCAATGGTTTCATGAGCGAAGTGGTGCGGAGGGCAGATGAGAAACTGCTCGATGCGGCTCTTACGGAAAGGGAGAGGAAGCTGCTCGAAGATGTGATAGACAATCTGACCCTTGCCATGGAAAGGTTCAAGGAAGTCTCGTTGTCGGATCTTACTTCGTATCTTCCTTATCCTTGCGAAACCGACATAGTGCTTTCCCTGAAAAATTGCAGCGACATCCATGTAAAGGTCGAGACCGTGGATTCGGAAGTGATTATGGAAAAAGACATACATTGTCCGGGGCAGAGGAGTTTCGGCGTGCCGGATACGGTGTCGCTTTTTACACTTCCGCAGCTCAAAGACGGGGATTATCATATAAGGTATTCGCTTGCGGGAGGAAAATCGGACGATCGTATTGGCGATTACCGATATCTCGATGTGTCTTCGTATGCAGTCTCCATGCGTTACGGCGCCGATCAGTCACCG
>DEPW01000010.1:0-18493 GCA_002358965.1 Bacteroidales bacterium UBA3382 | reverse complement strand
ACGGACGCCCGTACCGGCAAGCCTGTGAGGCAGTCCGGTTTTACTGTCGAGTTCGTGGACAGGGAAGATCGCGAGCCGTTTTCGGGAGTGATGGATTTCGACGGATTTACCCCGTTGCCGGTGGAACTCGACAGCTATGCGGTGTTGCGTTTCGTGACTCCGGACGGCAGGCGTTCGCCTGAAATCCTGGCATATCCGGTGAGTCCGTATTATCACGGCAGAAGCAGCGCCGGTGGTTCTTACGGACAATTTTTCCTCGACCGTAAGCTGTTCAGGCCGGGAGAAACGGTGTATTTCAAATATGTGGCTTACAGCTCGGACGGCAAAGGAATCGGTCCCGAAACCGGGAAACAGGTGTCTGTCGGGCTTTACGGCGCGGACGGGAGGAAACTGGACGGTGTCACTGGAACCACCAATGATTTCGGTTCGTTTTCCGGGCAATTCGATATCCCTGAAGGCCTGATGAACGGCATGTTCAGTCTGAGGGCGGAGAAGGGTACGACCGCCCATTTCAGGGTTGAAGATGCGGAGCCTCCGACTTTTACTGCCGTATTCGATCCCCTCGAAGGTGTTTTCGGATATGACGATTCCCTTGTCGTGACAGGTTGTGTCAGAAGTTACAGGGGATATGGAGCGGACGGTGTGAGGATAGCCTATACGGTCGAGGACGGATGGAACCGTCGCGGATTTTCAGCGCAGACCTTTACCGATGCGGACGGGACATTTTCCATCCCTCTGGTAATGACATCAGGGTACATGATTGTCAATGCCGTGGCAACCATGCCGGACGGCAGTTCGATAGAGTTCGGAAAATCTTTGATGACGGACGGCTACGGGGCGGCGCTGTCGCTGGAGACGGAGGAACTGACTGTCTCGGGGGACGGCGGTTTCTATTTCGTAGGGGACGATACTCTCTCGTTCGATGTGAAGGCGAAGAACATGGACGGCACTGCCCTCGACAGCCTGGTATGCGGTTATTCGGTTTACCGCAAGGATTCGCAGGATTCCGTACGCTTGGTTTCGGAAGGTAGAGCCCTTACGGGCGGTAAGTTAGCCATATCTGCCGCAGGTCTCCCTGCAGGACAATATGTCTTGGAGGCTTCGTTGGAAGTGCGGGGGCGCACGCGCGATGTGTCCCGTGAATTCGTCTTGCTGGATGATGCGGACAATCAGGCTTATCCTGATATGGGAAGGCCTTATGTCTTCGTTCCCGATGCCTCGGGGGCCTATTTCATGGGCGGCAGGGATTCGCTGTGGGTGCTTGCCGAATATTTCGATGCGAATACGGGCGAATTGCTGGAAGTCCGCCATGATGCCTTTGCGCCCGGTGTACGGCATATCGTCGACAGCATAGGGGCTTTTTATCCTGAAAGGGATATGGTCAGATCGCTGTATGTCATAAAGGAAGGAGATTCGAAGGTATTGCGCACTGACATATTCGAAAGCAGGGACTACTCGCTGGACATGGAGATTTCTTCGTTGAGGAAGGTTACCTCGTCCGGTACGGAGGAGCATTTTACCCTGATTTTCCCTGACATGCCGCAGGCCGAGGTCCTGGTGGATATCTTCGACAAAGGTACGGAGGACATTTTTCCGAATGTGTATGGCTTTTGTCCTCAAAATGTATTGAGGACCGCCCATATCCCGTATCCTACGGTTTGTTTCGGCGGGAGTGCCTACCGGTATTTGCGTGTCAATCCGTTGATGAAGTCATCCGCCCTTTCCGTTCCCGATTCGGCACCGTCCATGGGGCGCGAAGTGGCAGAGGTTTATGATGAGTCGGCCGTCGGTAACGCTGCGGACGAGCTTGCCGGCTTTATTCCGGAAGATGTGCTGAGGAAGGATTTCGTTTCCACCCTTGCATTTTATCCTCATCTGGTGCCGGACGAAGACGGCAGGCTCGAGGTGGATTACACGACATCCGCCCGGCTGTCGACATTCATAGTCCAGGTTCTCGCTTATGACAAGTCTTTAAGGAGCATCGTGGCCCGGGACGAGGTCGTGGTGAAAAGGGATATGATGGTGTCGGCTTCAGTGCCTGATTTCCTTCGCGAAGGGGATTGCGCAACCCTTGCCCTGACGGTGAGGAACGATATGGAACTGCCTGCATTCGGGCGTTTCGTGGTCGAAATGTACGATGTTTCGTATGGGAATCCGCTCTCCGAGCCGGCATACCGTTGGCAAAGCGGGCCGGTGCTCGTGGAGTCCGGAAGGACCGCTTCCATGGATGCGGCCTTGCCTGAAATCGACGGGTCGGTTTCCGAATATGTGCTGCGTTTCGCCTTCGTCGGCGAGAACGGCACCAAGGTAAGCGATGCCGAAGAGCATACGGTAGTTGTCGTGCCTTCGGATATGACGGCTGTCAATTCCGTCTCTGCCATCTCCGACGGGCAGGGGAATGTATCGCTCGATGTGAGAGGGCTGGCAGGCAATGGAAGCGATTCAGCCGTCTACAGGATAGATGTGTCCACTCCGGTGTCGGCGGCCGTGGATGCCATCCCGCTTGCCATTGAACCACTCTCCAATTCGTTGACCGATTGGGTGAACGCCCTCGTTACCATGAAGATGGCCGAACGGATGCTTGCTGAAAGACCGGGTATGGCCGACTATATCCGCTCGTTGGAGCCTGAAGATGCCTCCAAGTATGAAAATACTCCATGGTACGGCTATATGTCCGCCCGTAACAGGAATCTTTCCTTGCTGGATTCGCTTCTGTCCCCTTCGTGGAGACGCTCTTTTGAGGAGGAGGCTGTCGGCAAGATAGGGGAATACCGCTATCCGGACGGTGCGTTTTCGTGGTTCCCGGGAGGAAGGCATTCCGTGTACATGACATTGGCGTTCCTGGAGCGTTATGCGGTCGCTGAAGATTTCGGTATCGGGCATTCCGGAAAAGAGGCCGGATATATTTCCGGTGCGATAGACTATCTGGACAAGGAATTTTCGTCGCACCTTGAAAACATGTCCGATTCCCTCGGGTGGAGACGGTACAGGAAGCTGCGTTTCGATTCCGACGCTTTCGTGCACGATTATATGTTCGTGCGGTCGTTCTACATCAATTCCGTGGCGCTTTCGGGCGATGCTGCCCGCTTTTACAGGAAATGCGAAAAGCTCATGGCGAAAAGGGCCACCTTCGCCGATGTGCCGTTGAAGATAAAATATGCGCGGGTTTTGCTGAATGGCGACAGGTACGCTTCGTCGCGCCGCATCGCCGACATAGTGGCTTCGCTGTATGAATATGCGCAAGAAGACAGGTGGGGCAATCTCTGTTTCGGTGCCGGCATTCATGGCCCTTACGGAATCTTCGACTCCGAAATCTATGTCAATTCGTCGGCCTTGATGCTGTTCGACCATCTTGACAAGGCCGGATTTGAAGACAGAAAGGGTACTGCCGGAAAGGTTTCCGTCCTGTTGTCGGGAATCGAAAGGCATCTGCTTTCGCTGAAAGAGTCTTCCGACTGGGGCGACGGCTTCAGGACCTCCGTGGCGGTTGCCGCTCTGATTTCGCGTTCGTCAGGGGATTTCCCTGCAAAAGGCTGCCATATCGTGACCGATGCCGATGGTCTTGCTTCCATGACGGACGGCGGCTTCCTGGAGATTCCCGCTTCCGAAGGCAGGGATTTGAAAATAGTTTCCGTCTCCAAGGTATATCATACCCGCATAGAGGATCTCGAGGCTTCTTCGAACGGGCTGTCTGTCAGCCGCAGTTTTTACAGGAGGCCTCTTGCTTCGCAGTCGCTGGAGCCGTTGGCGGATGGAGATATGCTTGAGCCTGGAGATGTCGTGGTGTGCAAGTATTCGATAGACAATGACGAGTCCCGTTCGTTCGTGAGGCTCAGGGCCATGAGGCCGGCATGTTTCACCGTGTCGGATATCCGTTCGGGCTATGCGTATTCGTGGAGGACTTCTTTCTCGGCTTACAGGGACATCAGGGAAAGCCATACGGACTACTATGCGGACTATCTTCCGGAAGGGGTTTCCGAGATAACCGAGGAATTCTTCGTGTCCGTGGCAGGGACCTTCTCCGCAGGCAACCTCGAGGCTGTGTCGGTATATGCCCCTCAGTATCGGGGACATTCCGCTGTGCAGCAGATGGAAGTGATGTGACTTCGCCGCCGGGGATGGCAAAAATAAGGGGGTGCTGTCGTTTTTTGCTGCGCTTTAGCTGCTTTTAAAAATAGAAAGACCTGTCAATCAATTGATTAACAGGTCTTTTGAGTACCCCCGTGGGGAATCGAACCCCAACCNNGGATTTTCCGTTGATGCTGTTTTTGTCCACATTACCAATTATACCCCATCCGGCGTAATCCAAACAAAAAGGATGACCCTTAAAGTCCAGGACTTTAAGGGTCATCCTCATCAGGTACTCCCGTGCGGAATCGAACCGCAACCGTCGGAACCGGAATCCGAAATTCTATCCATTAAACTACGGAGGCAGTTTGGGAGTGCAAATATAGCAAATAAAGATAAAATAGTATTATCTTTGCAGCTGAATTTGCAAAAGACTTAATTTTAACAAGAATTGATATATGAAAGCGTATGTTTTTCCAGGCCAGGGCTCACAGTTTACGGGAATGGGCAAGACCCTTTACGACAGCAACGCCAAGGCTAAGAAATTGTTCGAACGTGCAAATGAAATCCTGGGCTTCAATATCACCGATGTCATGTTCAATGGTTCGGCTGAAGACCTTAAAGCCACAAAAGTCACCCAACCGGCCATCTTCGTGCATTCCGTACTTTTGGCAAGTTGCCTTAAAGACGGCGATGTAATCGGCGGTTACGAAGGCGGTTTTAATCCCGATATGGTTGCCGGGCATTCTCTGGGAGAGTTTTCGGCTTTGACGGCGGCAGGTGCGCTTTCGTTTGAAGACGGTCTGAGATTGGTCGCAATCCGTGCGTCGGCTATGCAGAAAGCATGTGAGCTGAAACCTTCCACGATGGCGGCGATCCTTGCTCTCGACAGTGCCAAGATAGAGGAAGTATGCCGTGAGGAAACCGACGGCATAGTAGTCCCTGCAAATTACAATTGCGACGGACAGGTCGTGATTTCCGGCGATGTCGAGGCCGTCAAAAGGGCTTGCGACAAATTGAAAGCGGCCGGTGCGAAAAGGGCAGTGGTGCTGGCTGTCGGCGGAGCTTTCCATTCGCCTTTGATGGAACCGGCAAGAGCCGAGTTGGCCGAGGCCATAGAGAAGACAGTGTTTGCGAAACCCGTATGCCCTGTGTATCAAAATGTCAACGCTCTTCCGAATACGGATCCGGCAGCGATAAAGGCAAACCTCCTGTCGCAGCTCACTTCTCCTGTAAGGTGGACGCAGACGGTCAAGAACATGGCTGCTGACGGAGCGGACCAATTCATCGAACTCGGTCCGGGCACGGTCCTCCAGGGGCTGGCAAAGAAGATCATTCCAGGAGTCGACGCAATATCGATAGCTTAAAATTCAACGAAAACTCTAATTATACCGAATCAGATTTTAGTTATGGCAAAAGAGAAAAAATTCATTACTTGCGACGGCAACTATGCCGCCGCGCATATTGCATACCTGTTTAGCGAACATGCGGCGATCTATCCTATCACGCCTTCTTCGACGATGGCCGAATATGTCGACGAGTGGGCGGCCGCAGGAAAGAAAAATCTTTTCGGCCAAGTCGTCAAGGTGACCGAAATGCAAAGCGAGGCCGGTGCGGCGGGTGCCGTCCACGGTTCGTTGCAGGCAGGCACCCTGACTACTACCTTTACCGCATCGCAGGGTCTGCTGCTGATGATACCGAATATGTACAAGATAGCCGGAGAGCTGTTGCCGTGTGTCTTCCATGTGTCCGCGCGAAGCCTTGCCAAACAGGCGCTTTCGATATTCGGAGACCATCAGGATGTCATGGCGGTGCGCCAGACAGGTTTCGCCATGCTTGCATCCTGCGGTGTGCAGGAAGCGCTTGACATGGCGGCGGTGGCCCATCTTTCCACGATCAAATCGCGCGTCCCGTTCGTCCATTTCTTCGACGGCTTCCGCACTTCGCATGAGATACAGAAGATAGAGCTTATAGACGAAGATGCGCTTCGTTCGATGATTTCGGACAAAGCTCTTGCCGCATTCCGCGCAAGGGCTCTCAATCCGGACGCTCCTGTCATCAGGGGTACGGCGCAGAACCCGGATGTATATTTCCAGGCATGCGAGGCTTCGAACGGATATTATGACGCGCTTGCCGATATAGTCGCCCGTTATATGGGTGAGATAGGGGAGGTTACCGGACGCGAGTACAGGCCGTTCGAATATTATGGAGACGCCGCGGCCGAGAATATCATCATTGCCATGGGATCCGTATGCGAAACCGTAAAAGGGACGATAGACTATCTCAATGCTTCCGGCAAGAAATACGGTCTCGTGACGGTAAGGCTTTACCGTCCGTTCTCGGAAAAATATTTCCTCAAGGTACTTCCTAAGTCCGTGAAGAGGATAGCCGTCCTCGACCGTTCAAAAGAGCCGGGCGCTATCGGAGAGCCTTTGTACATGGATATCAAAGCATTGTTTGAAGGCAAGACCGATGCTCCTCTGATTGTCGGCGGCCGTTACGGGCTTTCGTCGAAAGATACGAGTCCGGCACAGATCGTGGCGGTATACGACAATCTCGAAATGCCTGAACCGAAAAACGGCTTTACCGTAGGCATAATCGACGATGTGACATTCAAATCGCTTCCGCTCAAAGAGGAAATCAGCATTGTCAAGGCCGGTACGACCGAATGCAAGTTCTACGGTCTCGGTTCGGACGGTACGGTTGGCGCCAACAAGAACACGATCAAGATCATCGGCGACCATACCTCGAAATTCTGCCAGGGCTATTTCGATTACGATTCGAAGAAGTCGGGCGGTTATACCTGCTCGCATCTCCGTTTCGGGGACTCCCCGATCAAGGCTCCGTATCTGGTTTCGACTCCGGATTTCGTGGCCTGCCATGTGCCTTCGTATCTGAAAAAATACGATGTGCTCAACGGTATCAAACAGGGCGGCACCTTCCTGCTGAACAGTCTGTGGGATATCGAAGAGACCCTCAAGCGGATTCCGGACAATGTCAAGGCGGTGATAGCAAAGAAGGACATCACGCTTTATATCATCAACGCTACCCGTATCGCTTCCGAAATCGGTCTTGGCGGAAGGACGAATACCATCCTCCAGTCCGCATTTTTCAAGATTACAGGCATAATCCCTTATGAGGATGCCGTCAAATACATGAAGCAGGCCATCGACAAGAGCTATGGCAAGAAGGGCGAGCAGGTCGTAAAAATGAATTACGCGGCAGTCGACAGGGGCGGCGAATATGTGAAGGTGGATATCCCTCAGTCATGGAAAGAACTCGTTTCGGACAAATTCGTGAATCCTAATCAGGACAGGCTCGCTCCCGATTTCGTCAAGAACATAGCAGATATCTGCAACGCCCAGGAGGGCAACAGGATTCCTGTAAGCGCATTTGCCGGCGACGGTATCGACGGTACCATTCCGAGCGGTACTGCCGCATACGAAAAGAGGGGAGTGGCCGTCAAGGTGCCTTCATGGATTCCGGACAACTGTATCCAGTGCAACATGTGTTCTTATGTGTGCCCTCATGCGGCCATCCGTCCGTTCATAATGACATCCGAAGAGGCTTCGAAGGCCCCTCAGTCGGTCAAGAGGGCGGCAGGAAAGGCCCAGTTGAAAGATTATTTCTTCACAATGCAGGTTTCCCCTATGGATTGTACGGGATGCGGCAACTGTGCCGATGTGTGTCCGGCAAAAGACAAGGCTCTTGTCATGTCTTCGTTCGAGACCCAGGCAGGCGAGCAGAAATCATTTGACTATATGCACAGTACGGTAGGGTACAAGGACAATATCCTTCCTAAGGAGCAGAATGTAAAGGCTTCGCAATTCGCACAGCCTCTGTTCGAATTTTCCGGAGCGTGCGCAGGCTGCGGGGAAACCCCTTATGTGAAGGCTATTTCACAGTTGTTCGGCGAGAGCATGATGGTCGCCAACGCTACCGGCTGCTCTTCGATATACAGTGCTTCTTTCCCGTCTTCTCCATATTGCACCAATGCGGCGGGACACGGTCCGGCATGGGCCAACTCGCTGTTCGAGGACAATGCCGAATTCGGTCTGGGAATGAAGATAGGTTCCGATTGCGTGCGCAATTATCTCGCAAGGCTGATGAAGGAAGGCCTTGCATGCGATTGTTGCTCTGCCGAGATGAAGGCTTTGTTTGCCGAGTGGCTCGAGCATAAGGACGATCGCAAGGTGACGCGCTCCGTTGCCGACAGGCTCGTTCCGATGATGAAACAGTGCGGGTGCGATACCTGCCGCAGGATTCTGGAATACGAGCACTTCATCCCTGCACGCTCGCAGTGGATCATCGGCGGTGACGGCTGGGCATACGACATAGGTTATGGCGGACTCGACCATGTGCTCGCTTCAGGTGAAAATGTGAATGTGCTCGTGCTCGATACCGAGGTGTACTCCAATACCGGAGGGCAGTCTTCCAAGTCCACTCCTGCCGGTGCGGTAGCCAAGTTCGCTTCTGCCGGGAAACGCGTCAGGAAGAAGGACCTGGGAATGATGGCCATGAGTTACGGCTATGTATATGTCGCACAGGTGGCGATGGGCGCCAACCAGGCCCAGTTCCTCTCCGTACTGAAAGAGGCAGAGGCTTATGACGGCCCTTCATTGATCATTGCCTACGCTCCTTGTATCAATCACGGCCTCAAAGCCGGCATGGGTAAGAGCCAGGCGGAAGAAAAGGCGGCCGTGGAATGTGGCTATTGGCATCTCTGGAGGTACAATCCTGAGTTGTCCGCCCAAGGGAGGAATCCTTTCACTCTCGACAGCAAAGAGCCTGACTGGGACAAATTCCAGTCGTTCATAAAGGGAGAGGTCCGTTATGCTTCCCTTATGAAAGCCTTCCCGGCAGAGGCCGAGGAGCTCTTCGCAAAGACGGAAGAATATGCCCGGATAAGGCTCGAGTCATACAAGAGGCTTGCAAAATAGTAATATGTTGTTATGGCTTCCGGCTTTCAGTTGAGAAATTAGCCATTTGTTGCGATTGCGGGCTTTTGCCTGCGTGGCTATCTTTGTAGCGAATTTTGTAAGCCATAATTAAATACACCGCCGCATCGTGATATCATTCATGGTGCGGCGGTTAATTCATGATGTCTGTCGCCCAATCGCCGTCCGGGAAAAAGAAAGACGGCCGAACGAATCTCCGGCCGTCTTGGAAATGGGGTTTTGTTATTGAATGGGGTTATTTAAGCCTCAGGTGTAATGGTGACTTTGTCTCCATCGTTCTTGTGACCGTAAAATTCGTGCTGCGGCTCGTAATCATACGGTTCGCCGGTTCCGTCATGTATGTACTCGACATGGCCTACCGAACAGTTGTCGATTTCGATTGCGGCATAGAACGAAATCGTAAGTCCGCCATCGCCGATATTGCCTATCAAACCGGATGACTGTGAAATATAACTGTAGCGGATGAATACATTGTCGGTATGGCAGTCGATGAACTGCGCACCGCGGTCGCCGAGTATCTGGCCTACAAGTCCGCCGGCCTGGTATCCTGTCAGGTAGATGTCTTCGGCAGTACATCCGTTGAATGATATTGAACGGCTGCCTACTCCGCCTCCGCCGGAACCTACCCAGCCTACGAGGCCGCCGATATTCTGGCTGGTATTAGCCGAAGCTTTGATGTGGAGATGGCGCACATGTACATTGTTGAACTTGCTGTCCATGCTCCATTGGTTTCCGCCAGTGTATCCTATGCATCCGGCAAAATATGCAAATTCGTTGCTGTGGTCTACCGGGTTGCCGTCGGTGTCGAAATGTACTTCGTCGTCGGCGAGGCCGTTGAGCGTGATGTTTTCGAAGGTGAGGTCGTTCATCGTGCCATCGAATTTGCCCCATACTCCGCTATATGCTTCATATGTTCCGAGCACTATGGATGTTCCAAAGATGGTGACCTTGTATTCGTAGATGGCTCCGTATTTTCCGCTCATCGAGAAGTTGCGCAAAGTGTGTCCGTTGCCGTTGACGGTATATGTCATCGAGCTTGCTTCAGGATAGATAGGTTTCCACTCGACGCCGCTCATGTCGATGTCGTTCATGATTTCCAGAGTGAAACTTCCGTGAGCGGAACGCATTTCATTGATGTGGTCAGGAAGCCACATGAACTCTTCCTTGGTGTAGATGTAATAGGTGTTCGTCGCCTCGTCGTAAGCAGGCTCTACCGGTGCGAACTCGCTTGTGCGCCACCATTCCTCTCCGACGATCCATTCGTTCTCGAAGTTTTCATCGATGGAAATCTTGAAGTCGGCAGATGTCGTGAACATATTGCCGAGGATGGTAGTGAGCCAGTTGCGCTGGATAGGAATGTCCGTCTTGAGGTCATGGGAGTTGACGAGCGTCGCTCCGTCATATGCCTCGTATTTGATGTGGATAGGGGTCTGTTCCTCGAAATCGGTCATCAGATAGTCGACAATGACAGTACGGTTGTGCGCGCTCTCGTCGTAGTTGAGGGCATATTCCTTCTCGGCCTTGTTGATTGTGCCGGTGTAGGCGTCTGTGGCAGCCTCATCGAGGTCTGTGCTTTCCGAAAGGCCTGTCAGCAGGTCGATGTTGGTGAAGCGTTTGCAGCCATAGTAGGTAATCTTGAAATTGTCAGGCATCTCGAGATTGCCGTAAGCCCAGTCCGTAGCGACCATGCGGAGTTTTGCAAAAGGACGCTTGAGGATGAGATCCTGTGTGATTCCGTTGTTGCCTACATGGATTTTCTGGGTGATGAAGTATGCGTCGCGGCTTTCGTCGTTAAGCTGTGCATCCATGCCGTCGAGGCAGGTGATGTTCCTGAAATCGCCGGTGTCATAGTGCAGGTCGGTGTTTCCGCCGCCCTGGTTGACGAAGTCTGCCCATACCACTACCTGATAGTCGCGGTTAGGGGTGAGCCTGAGCGAATAGGTCACAGGCTGGTAGCTGTCCACGATGATAGGCTGTGGCGCGATCACTTCAGTGTAGGTCTCGCTTCCGCTTTCACCGTCTATCCTGTATATCGCCAATTGGTAGCGCAGGTCGTACGACGCGAAATCCACATTAGTAAGGCCTCCGCGTGCACTGTTGCTGCTTTCACCGTATACGGCGCGCGTTTCCATGTTTCCGGGTGCGGAAACAGTAAATGTGACATTACCGTCGGCATTGTTCTCCGCAGGACCGTCGGTAAATCTTTCATTCTGGCAGCCTGCCGCTATCGCAAGCAGGCCGATCAAAGGTAATAGAATTTTTTTCATGAATTAGGTTGTAATTATGTGTATCAAATTTCTATCAAATGTTCTCCGTCAAAATTCTCATCGATGCCGATGATATTTCCGCTTCCGACTTCGCGCGTGAGGAAATATCCCCTGACTATGGTTTCATGGTCGCGTTTGAGCGGTATGACGATGTTCTGGCAATGGTTGATTTCGTTTCCGTCCTTGTCGTAAAAGATGAAATCGGCTATGATGTTTGTCGTATTTCCTCCGTTGGTAGTGAAGATGTAGTCTCCGAACAGGGACGCTTCGTGCTTCCCTTCATACTCTATGTCCGCCGGATCTATGTCGAAACTGTATGTCGGGACGAAATCGTTAGGTTCCATCGTGGCCACATTGAATCCGGAACTTATATATTGTTTGTAGGTCACTTTTACTGTCATGCCTTCGATTTGGCCGCCCTGTCTGATGAAGTCGTCATAGTCTTCCGCAATGATACGGTATCTTCCGGAAGAGCGTTTCATGTCGACAGGTATGATTCTCGACTCGATGATTTCGTCCGATGACTTCATTACGGGATAGCCTTCCTGTGTAAGGCTGAAGTCTATTTCGAATTCGTTGTTTCCGGCTCCTGAACTCCTGTGATGGGTGTTGCGCGGATATGCTTCGATGTCTGTCCGGATGTTTGTCAGGTCGTCGGTGATGTATGTCCCGCGGTGCGAGTCTTTCAAAACATAGTCCGCCCATCCCAATACATAATAGTCCCCGTCCGGAAGCCATACATGTATGGTGTCCTGCGGCATCCCGGCTATGTTTTCGACATATAGGATCCTTCTGCACAGGCGTTCGCGTTGAGGGGATTTCTCGCTTGCCTGGCCGCTGTAGATATCGAGTATTATGCGCATTTCCAATTTGTCAGAAGGATAATATGGCTGTGCTTCATCGGGTTGCAAGTCATTTTCGCTCCGGTTGCCTTCTTCGTCGTAAATCACCTCTTTGAAATATGCGGGCTGTCCTCTGTCGACATTGGCTTCGATGATTACGAGCGAGTCCTGAGGAACCGGGTATTGGTGTATGGTCCGGTCGCAGGCGGCGATGCAGGCCGACAGGCAAAGCGCAAGTGCGGCATATGTTATCTTCCGTGTCTTCATTGCCCCCTCCTTTTTCCTTTTTCGACATACCATTTGTAGGATATGGAAATGCCGGCCCGGGTGATGCCCCAGTACCAATCGGAACCGGAACCTACTTTCGGCCCGTTTTCCCAGTTGCGGTAAATGTCGTAATCGTATTCGGCGAAACCGGCTCCGATATTGAATTCGACTGCCCATCTCTTTTGTTTGCCCAATTCGATGGCATAGCCGTAACTTATGCCCATTCCCCAAAGCGCGTGGTTGGGATCCTGATATCGGCCGTGATCGTTGATTGCCACATTGAATCCGGCGACATGCGTGTGGAGGCCTACGAAATGTCCGTTGCCGGCCCTTTCAGGCCAGAAGCGTATTTCAGGCTGTGTGGCGAAAAGTCTCATTTTCCGCGTAGGTGTGATGTCATAAGGCGAATACCAGGCCGGGATGTCCAGTGTCAGTTGCTTGTGCAGCTGGACTTCGACGCCGATATTGGCTGTGAGAGCCGCAAGCCAAAGTGCGTTTGTCTTTACTGAAATGAACCAGTATTCGGGCTTAGGCGGTATCTGCTTGTCTTTGATCGTTAAGACAGGCTCGCATTCGGGTGCCGGTCCCCACGGGTCCATGGCATAGATCCTTTCGGCCATGTCCGAGCTGCATACGATTACTATACGGGAGTTCCTGAACGGCTTGAACAGTTCGTTGATCATCTTTCTCCATGTGCGGCCTGAATCGATGGCCTGGATCTGTTTTTTCCGTTCTTCGTTGTCGTTTTCCCGGTAGATTATTTCAAGTATCCTGTCTTTGTTGGGAAAATCCGCCTTTTCCCCGTTTTCCAGTACTCGGACTACGGAATTCCAATCCTCTTCGAGATTCTCGATCCGCAGGAAATTTTCGGGCAGGGAAGTGTTGTCGAGCAGCCAGTCGCCCAATGCGTCGGCCCTCAGTTGTCCCAGCTGCCTGTTCCAGTCGGCCGGGCCTTCGGGCGATGCGCTTCCTCCTATCCATACATAGGCCAGTCTGATGCGTTTGTCCGAGCGTATCCTGTCTATGAGTGCGGCGATGCTGTCTGTCTGCGGATTAGGTACGAGATCGTATTTGTTTACGGCATAGACTACCGGCACGATGTCGGTTTCCGCGTAAGCAAGCACCGAATCAAGCTTGTCGTACGGGAGGAATGTGACATAACGGGGATACCATTTGTAGCCGATTGCCGGAGCATCGGCGGGTATCTCCTTTTCCCTTTCTTGGGCTAAGGCATCGAAGCACATTGTCAGTGCCGTCAGGATGGCAAGCAGTATCTTTACAGGCATAATAAAAGCGCGGGAATCGTTGTTACCCGTACTGCGATTCGAGGCCTTCGCAATGCCTGACTACCTGACGAGTAACAAAGAAGCCCACGCCGATATGCTCTTTAGAGGCGGACTTGGAAACCGGAAGCATTCCGGTCCCCAAGCCTCCTCTGGCATTTACATATCCCGCAAACACCTTTTGTTACTTTGTCCGGGTAGTGTTCAAAAGTTGCGAAGTTCCGAATCGCCGAACAAAATGTAACTTATCTTATAAAAATTCTTACTGTTTAACCCCTATCGTAGATGTCCGTCCATAAAACGCCCATTTACGAATTTTGATGCAAATATAAATAATTTAATTAAATTTGTGATGTTTTTTGAAAAAAAAATTAACAAAAATATTTCAAATGATCACTTTCCTTCTGTCGATAACGCTGCTTGTCGCGGCCTACTTTACCTATGGAAAATATGTCGAAAAGGCTTTCGGAGCAGACCCTTCGCGTCAGACGCCGGTCCGGAAATTGGCGGACGGGGTAGATTATAAAGAGATAAAGCCGTGGAAGGCTTTTGTAATACAGTTTCTGAACATAGCCGGACTCGGTCCCATATTCGGGGCTGTCCTGGGTGCGGCCTATGGTCCGGCGGCATACCTGTGGATAGTCATAGGCTGCATTTTCATGGGGGCCGTCCATGATTATTTTTCCGGAATGCTTTCCATCAGGCACGATGGGATGAGCCTCCCGGACATCATAGGACATTATCTGGGGAAGACGGTCAGGCGCATACTTCTGATATTCGTAAGCGTCATGTTGCTGGCGGTAGGCGTATCTTTCGTCGTAGGTCCGGCAGACCTGCTGGCGTCCCTGACCTCCTGGCCTAAGGAGGTCTGGCTGTATATAGTGTTCGTGTATTATATTCTGGCTACTTTGCTGCCTATCGACAAGATAATCGGCACGATATACCCGTACATGGGTGCGGCCCTGCTTTTCATGGCGGTGGGCGTAGGTGCCATGATGTTGGTAAATGCCGCAACGGGCGAAGTGTCCATGCCGGAGCTAACGCTTTCCGGTCTGAAGAATTTCCATTATGATCCCCAAAACAATGTGCTCGTGCCGATGATGTTCATCGTGATATCGTGCGGTGCGATTTCCGGTTTTCATGCGACGCAGTCGCCGATGATTTCACGGTGCCTGAAAAACGAGCGTTACGGCAGGCCTGTATTTTACGGGGCGATGATATGCGAAGGAATCGTGGCCATGATTTGGGCCAGCGCGGCTATGAGCTATTTCGGAGGCCCCGAAGGACTTAATGCCGCTGCTACCGAGGGCATCATGATAGACGGTACGCTTACCAAGGTGACTCCGGCGATAGCCGTCGACCTCATCTGCCGGTCATGGCTTGGGAAGGTGGGTGCGGTAATCGCCATAATAGGCGTGGTCGTGTGTCCCATAACATCGGGGGACACGGCTTTCCGCAGTCTGAGGCTGACTTTGGCCGACGGCCTGAAATACAGGCAGAAACCCATACTGAACCGTATCATAGTGGCCGTGCCGATATTCATCGTGGCTTTCATCATGTGCAAGGTGGAATTTTCGACCATTTGGAACTATGTGGGCATAGGCAACCAGGTGCTGGCGATGACTACCCTGTGGGCCGGAGCGGCATATATGGTCAAGGCGGGGAAGAACCATTTGATACTGTCGATCCCTGCGGCTTTCCTTACCTTCGTATGTGTCAGCTATTTCCTTATCGCCCCTTATGTCAGCGGAGGATTGAACATAGAGCCTGTGGCAGGCTATGCGGCAGGGATAGCAGTGGCTCTCGGCCTGTTCATATGGAGGATAGTGTCTGCCAGGAAGGCTCCTTACTCTTCCGGGATCATTGGGCGATGAACCTGTAGACTATTTCGCCTCTCTGCCTTTCCGGGGCATCGTCTTTCGCTGTGAACAAAGATCTTTTAGCGGCCCTTAAGGCGGCTTCCCTCACGCATGCGTCCGGTTCGGAGACTTCGTCGATTACCTCGGCCTTGACTACCCTTCCGGAGCGGTTTACTTCGATCATGACGGAGACATCCCCGCCGCCGGGGCATTGGTATGCAGGGACTGGAAGGTCTCCCTGCGCTTTCCTTCCGTCGAGGGAAAACGAAAGTACGCTCGCTCCGTTGTACTGTCCTTCCTGGTCGGTGACCGGATCCTGATACTCTTCAGTGAGGTCTACGGCATTGTCTTCAAACTGTTCTTCCGCCATTGCGGCCTTCCTTGAAGCCTCAAGCTTCCTTTGGAGTTCCCTTGCCTGGTCGTATACGTCGCTGGCACCGCGGTCGTCGCGGAGCTGTTCGCCGGTGCGTTTTTCGTTTGCGTCTACTGCGACATTCCGGATATTGCTTCGGTCTTGGGCCTTTGCGGACGCCAAAATTTCATCGAGTTGTTCGCTGATGTCTGCCTTGAATTCTTCCTGTTGCCTGAGCATCTCGGCTTCCTCCTGCTGGCTGAAATCGAGGACGAAAGACTGCTCGGCGACAACCAGCCGGGTTATCTTGCAGGAAAGCAGTATGATGATCACCGTAAGGTGTATGATTACGGTGAGATATAGACCTGCCAAGTTCTCTTTCCTGAATCTCATCTTATTGTGCCAGCCTCTTTTCGATGGTTGCCGTGAGTATGTCTATCGCTACTTTGTTGTGTCCTCCCTGGGGGATGATTATGTCGGCATACCTCTTGCTCGGCTCTATGAACTGAAGATACATAGGCTTCACAGTCTTGGTATAGCGCTCGATGACCTGTGCGACGGTCTTGCCCCTTTCCTCTATGTCCCGCGTGATTACCCTCATGAGCCTGTCGTCATCGTCGGCGTCCACGAATACTCTGATGTCCATAAGGTCGCGGAGCTGTTTGCAGGTAAAGATCAGTATGCCTTCTATGATGATGACGCTTGCGGGCCTTACGGTGATGGTCTCTGTCTTGGACCTGGAGCAGGTAAGATAGGAGTAAACCGGCTGTTCGATGCTTTTACCTTCCCGAAGCTCTCCGAGTTGCTTTATGAGCAGATCGAAATCTATGGATTCGGGATGGTCGAAATTGAGTTTCTGCCTCTCTTCCAATGCCAGATGGCTCGAATCCTTGTAATATGAATCCTGTGGAATCACGACAACCTGCTCTTTCAGGTTGTCGGTGATGTTTTTCACTACGGTCGTTTTTCCCGAGCCCGAACCGCCGGCTATGCCGATGACGAACATTTTCCGGACAGTTTAAAATTCGGCGTTTTTCGGTGTCCTCGGGAACGGTATCACATCCCTGATGTTGGCCATGCCGGTGACGAAGAGCAGCAATCTCTCGAAGCCCAGACCGAAGCCGCTGTGAGGGGCAGTCCCGAACCTTCGCGTGTCTATGTACCATTGCAGGTTCCTGGTATCCATGCCCAGTTCGGCGATCCTTCTGTTCAGTTTGTCAAGGTCTTCCTCCCTTTGCGACCCGCCGATGATTTCCCCGATCTTGGGGAAGAGTACGTCCATTCCGCGTACCGTCTTGCCGTCATCGTTCTGTTTCATGTAGAATGCCTTGATGTCTTTAGGGTAGTCGGTGACGATCACAGGTCTCTTGTAATGCTCTTCGACAAGGTATCTTTCGTGTTCGCTCTGCAAATCCACGCCCCATGAGACAGGGAATTCGAAGTTCCTTCCGGATTTGAGCAGGATGTCTATGCCTTCGGTATAAGTGATCCTTGCGAATTCGGTATCGATTACACCCTGGAGTCTCGTGATGAGATCTTTGTCGAACATGTCGTTCAGGAACCTGAGGTCGTCCATGCAGTTGTCAAGGGCATATTTGACGCAATATTTGATGAAATCTTCGGCAAGATCCATGTTGTCTTCGATTTCGTAGAAGGCCATTTCAGGCTCGATCATCCAGAATTCCGCAAGATGCCTCGGGGTGTTGGAGTTCTCGGCGCGGAATGTAGGTCCGAATGTGTAGATGAGTCCCAACGACATCGCTCCGAGCTCGCCTTCGAGCTGTCCGCTTACTGTCAGGGAGGTCATCCTTCCGAAAAAGTCTTCGCTATAGTCGATGCTTCCGTCTTCTTTGCGCGGCGGATTGTTCAGATCGAGCGTGGTTACCTGGAACATCGCCCCCGCGCCTTCGCAGTCCGAAGCGGTGATAAGCGGCGTGTGCAGATAGACGAATCCTCTGTCGTTGAAAAACTTATGTATCGCGAATGCCATCGCATGGCGGATCCTCAGTACTGCACCGAAAGTATTGGTCCTCGGTCTCAGATGCGCTATGCTCCTGAGGAACTCAAGGGTGTGCCCCTTCTTCTGGAGAGGGTAGGTGTTAGGATCGGCAGTCCCGTAAACCAAAATGTCTTTGGCCTGTATCTCGACGGCCTGGCCGCTTCCCACCGACTCCACGAGGTCGCCCTGCACCTTGAGGCATGCTCCGGTAGTCACTTTCTTCATCATCTCTTCGTCGAATGCTTTCAAGTCGCATACGACCTGTATGTTGTTGATGGTAGAGCCGTCGTTCAGAGCGATAAAGCTGATGTTCTTGTTGCCTCTTTTGGTCCTGACCCAGCCTTTGACGATTACTTCTGCTCCCGGCTGCATGTTAAGCAGCTCTTTGATTCGTGCTCTTCTGATTTCCTTTTCCATCTTATTGACTTTTAAATTTCATGCAAAGTTAAGAAACTTGCCATTATAAAATTCAGAAGATGTTTAAAATTTTTTACGGTTATCCGCAAAATCGTCCCTTGCAAGCCGCCTGCCGGTCGCAGATGCCTCGGTTTCGGGAAGGTGCCGCCGAATAGGATATAAAATGCCGCAAGAAAAATGA
>DEPW01000121.1:1459-5630 GCA_002358965.1 Bacteroidales bacterium UBA3382 | reverse complement strand
GTATATCCTATAGCTGCTGCTGTATCTTTAAAAGCTGGTTCTATAACTATATTTTCTTTTGGAATATCAAATAATTCTTTTTCTATCTCTTTAGCTTGAATAATATTAGTTGCAAC
The DNA here is from genome assembly GCA_002358965.1 of Bacteroidales bacterium UBA3382. Lineage (GTDB taxonomy): Bacteria > Bacteroidota > Bacteroidia > Bacteroidales > UBA932 > Merdivivens. The sequence goes on along the minus strand of DEPW01000121.1, from coordinate 5,514 downwards.
AAATATATTTTCCGGTTTTATTATAGGAAGTATTCTATCAACAGTTTCTCTTATCATTGTTTTATCAGAAAATATTTTTAATAATTGCTTTGGTCTTTCTGGTGTAGACAGCGGCCAAAATCTCTCTCCACTTCCACCAGCCATGATAATTGCTGTTAACATAATTTCCTCCTAATCTAACAATAATTCCATATACTCTTTTAATTTCTCTAATAAATTTTGTAATTTTTTATCAGCTTTTTCTTTTGAAATATCTTTAGTATAAATATAGTATTTTATCTTTGGTTCAGTTCCTGAAGGCCTTACGGATACGACATCCCCGGCCTCGTTGAAGAACTGGAGCACATTGGACTTTGGAAGACCGGTCTCTTCCGGCCTGTCGTAGTCGATCACCCGGGTCACAGGAAGTCCGGCAAGCTCCTTTGGAGGATTGTTCCTCATGTCAGCCATTATGGCGGCAATCTCCTCAACACCTTCCTTGCCCTTGCGGACGAGGGATACCAGAGCCTCGCGGTAATATCCGAACTCCGCATAGATATCCTGAAGGAGCTGATAGAGAGTCTTGCCCTGATCTGCCGCCCAGGCAGCGCACTCCGCGACCATTGCACAGGATATCGGAGCATCCTTGTCACGCACGAACTCGCCTACATTGAAACCGTAGCTTTCCTCGCCGCCGCATACGAAAGTCGCACGGCCTTCGTTTGCTTTCACCACTTCCGCGATATATTTGAACCCGGTGAGCACATCGTATGTCTTCACGCCGAAACTGTCGGCAATCGCCTTAAGCAGCTCGGTCGTCACAATGGTCTTTACTATGTACTGCTTCCCGTCGAGTCTTCCCGATTCCTTCCAGCGAGTCAGGATATAGTATGTAAGTATCGATGCGGTCTGGTTTCCGTTCAGCAGCACCATTTCGCCTTTGTCGTCGCGCACAGCAACACCTACGCGGTCGGCATCGGGATCGGTCGCCAGCACTATGTCCGCACTGTTGCGTTCTGCGGCCTGAAGAGCCATCTTCAACGCCGAAGGCTCTTCAGGATTAGGAGACTTCACCGTCGGGAAGTCGCCGTCGTTCACATCCTGCTCAGGGACATGGAAGACATTCTTGAAGCCGAGCGCCGCCAAGGCGCGTGGAACGAGCCGCACGCCGGTACCGTGCAAAGGGGTATATACCAGTCTGATATCGTTATGCCTTGCGACCGAATCGGGAGAGAGTGTCAATGAAAGTATGTCCTTAAGGTACGCGGAGTCCACATCATCGCCCATTACCCGTATCTTCCCTGCCCCTTCGCCGGGAACGAACCTCACTTCGGAAGGGCTCTTGATCGAATTTACTTCCGCAACTATCTCCTTGTCTACCGGAGATGTGACCTGCCCCCCGTCCGACCAAAAGACCTTGTAGCCGTTGTACTCCTTGGGATTGTGCGATGCCGTGACCATTACCCCGGCCACGGCTTTCTTCAGCCTGACGGCATAGCTCAGCTCGGGGGTAGGACGCAGACTCTCGAAGATATATACATCGAAGCCGTTGGCGGAAAGCACATCTGCCGTTATGCAGGCGTATTCGCGGCTGTTGTTACGGTTGTCGTGCGATATGCACAGGCAGATTCCTTCCGTGCCGCAGTGTTTCTTTATATAATTGGCAAGGCCCTGGGTGGCCATGCCTACGGTATATCGGTTCATCCTGTTGGTTCCGGCACCCATTATCCCGCGAAGACCGCCTGTACCGAATTCGAGGTTCTTGTAAAACGCATCTTCGAGAGAGGCCGGATCCCCAGCCATCAATGCCCTCACTTCCTGCTTGGTAGCTTCGTCGAAATCGCCGTCGAGCCAGCTTTGGGCGACTGCCCTGAAATCTTTTTCCATAATCAGAATATTTTTTAACATATCTTCCAAAGTTACGGATATTTCTTGGTACGAAGAAAAAATAGTGCTTATTTTGTAAAAAGTTTAAACAAATCTTCATAAATATGAAACACACCTTATGGGCATTATCGGTAATAGCCGCAGCGTTGCATACTGCGGACTTATCCGCCGGGACAGCCACTGACGATGCCGGCATGCCTGAGAAAATCAGACTCACTGAAGAAAACATTTCAGGAAACCTGCCGGAAGGAATCCTCGAAGCGATTCCGCTGGACTATTATTGGAACGGTAAAGAGTTCGTCTTCTCGAAAGAGCCCCAAAAACAGACCGTCTTCCCGTCCGGACTTCCTTCAGACGCCGTCAATCCGGCATATTCTCCGGACAGCTCCATGGTAGCGTACACCAAAGGTTCCGACCTTTATGTGTTCGACATAGCCGACGGCAAGGAAATACGCGTGACCTCGGACGGAGACGAGATGGTCACCAACGGATACGCATCATGGGTATACTATGAAGAAATACTCGGCCGGGCGACGAATTACAAGGCATTCTGGTGGTCTCCAGACAGCAAGAAGATAGGGTTTTACAGATTCGACAATACCGGAGTGCCGGTGTTCCCCATATATATTTCCGACGGGCAGCACGGAGAGCTGTTCAATTACCATTATCCCAAGGCCGGAGACAAGAACCCCGAAGTCCGCATAGGCATGGCCGACCTTTCGACCGGCGAGCCGGTGACCGTATGGGCCGATTTCGACGAGAAGCAGGACCAGTATTTCGGAATCCCGTTCTGGGGCGCGGACAGCAAAGAGTTTTACATCGCACACATGCCGAGGGTGCAGAACCATCTCTGCCTGTATGCGGTGAGCGCCGACTCGGGCGAGAAGAGACTCGTCTACGAGGAAACCTACCCGACATGGATCGACTGGATGCAGGAAATCATTTTTGAGGAAGAGGGACTGTACATGGTCAGGGATTTCGAAGGATGGCAGCAGATTTATTTCCTTCCATACGACGGCAGCGGAGTAAAGAGGATCACATCGGGGGAAAACTGGGACATATCCCTTGTCGGAGTAGATGCCAGCAAGGGCGATGTGTTTTTTCTTGCACTGCGATCTTCGAAAATCAGGCGCGCTCTGTACAAAGCCGACGCCAAAGGGAGCATCACCGCGATGACTGATGAGGACTACGATATACACAAGGTAGTCATGTCCGACGATTTCAAACAGTTCGCGGCAACCTACTCCAACGCAGTAACGCCTCCTAAAGTGGCCGTATTCCGCACTGGCAAGTCCAACCGCGACGGAAGCCCGAAATGCGAAATCATCGCCGACATGAAAGGGAGCGAATTCGACCGATACGCCATAGCACTGCCGGAAACCGTGTACCTTGAGACAAAGGACGGCTTCATCCTGCCGGGACAGGTAATCTACCCGATCGGCTTCGACCCGTCTCGGAAATACCCGGTACATTTCGATATTTACGGCGGCCCTGACACCCCGATGGTGCGCGACAGATGGAAAGGGATAGGTTACGCTACGCAATGGTGGGCCAATAACGGCATCATCGAGGTCATAGTCGACAACCGTGCCTCGGGATGCTGCGGAAGGAAAGGCCTCGACATGATTTACGGAAACCTGATGGACTATGAATTGCAGGATTTCATAGCCTGGTCGGAATATTTCCAGTCACTTCCTTATGTCGACGGGGACAGGATAGGCGTGGAAGGCTTCTCTTTCGGAGGCACGATGACGGTACTCTGCCTGACGAAGGGCTCGGAGTATTTCAATTTCGGCATTGCCGGAGGCGGAGTATACGATTGGATGCTTTACGACTCGCATTATACCGAAAGATACATGGACACGCCGGAGCGCAATCCCGAGGGGTACGCCGACAAGGTATTGAACTATGCGGACATGTATCCGACCGAATACGGAGACCCTTCGGAAAGGCCGACCCACATGTTGAAAATCACTCACGGCACCGCCGACGACAATGTGCATTTCCAGCAGACGATGCAGCTGGTGGATTTGCTGCAAAAGGATGGCAAACGCTTCGAAATGATGATTTATCCGGAAGGCAAGCACGGTTACCGCGGCTATCAGGCAGAGCATTTCAATGCGGCAAACAGGTTTTTCTGGCTGAAATGGCTTAAATACTAAGAAGCTGTTTAAAATTTTTTCTCAGAA
>DEPW01000121.1:0-1331 GCA_002358965.1 Bacteroidales bacterium UBA3382 | reverse complement strand
AAAATTTTAAACAGCTTCTAAGCATCCGTAAGCAACAGGACATTCCGTCCGGCGGCGCGGCATCCCCATACATGGAAGCCCCCGCCGGACTTTATCTTAAGACGCTTCGAAAGCTCTTCCGAAGAGACGGGCAGGTTCCTTGCCGTGACATCTGCGCGCCCTTGCAGCCTCGAAGCAAGGGAAGACAGGCCTTTCCGGTCGAAAGGATAAGTGCCGAGTATGGAATAGGCTTTGGCGGGACCGGGTACGGCGTTCCCTCCCACATAAAGGTGAGTGCTGACATCGAGTTTGGCGCATCCGTACCGCTCGGCAAAAAGGCCGTAAGCCCCGGCCTTCATTATCGCCGCCGAAGGAACATACAGTGTCATTCCGGGACGGATTTCATCGGCAGAGTCCACTAACCGAGGGCATGCAGAGGCTTCCTGCTCTTTCGTAAGAGCCATTACATCGTCCTTTTCCGCTCCGAGCGAGACAGCAAAGCGCATCCTGCCGGCCGCAGGGACATCCGGAAAGTCCCTGTCCAGGACAAGCAGCAGTTCCTTGCATTCGCCGGACGATGCGACGGCATGGATTTCCCTGCACTGGGGAATGGCGTTAAATACGGCATCGATATCTTCCATAGGGGATATCTTGACTATCATGTAACGGCAATGCCGGAATACCTGAGGGAGCAAATCCGAGATGTCCGGTTCGTAATCCCTGATCGCAAAGACCCTTCCTCCGGCCCTGCCGCGCCTTGACGGGTCGGCATATACGAGGTCCGGACGGAGTTCCGCAAGCAATGATCCGAGGTTTGCCGATGAAACCTCCATGTTCCTCATTTCGATATTGCTCCTTCCGAGCCGGCCGAAATTGTACTCCGCACATGCGGCAAGCAGGCCGTCCCTTTCGAAAGAGCATATCCGGCCGGCTACGAAGGACATGAAATAGTCATCCACTCCCAGCCCTCCGGTAATATCGGCCACCACCCCTCCGCCGGCAAGGCCGGAAACGAGGCGCGCCTTGTAACCGGCGCAGGCCGAACTGCTGCATTGCTCGACGCCGAGCCTTCCTGGATACAACAGTCCATCGGCGGAAGCATATTCGGGGACCTTCCTGGCCATCCTCGCCCTTGCGCGTATCGTATCCACCGCAAGCGGCACATCGATATCGGGATATTTGGAAGCATTGAAAAGGAGACGGTCGCAATCGTCCCCTGCATGCTGCATGGCAAAAGCGGCAGTCCGTTCCAATATGTCAGATACATCCTCCATAACGGACGCAAAGGTAATGTTTATTAATTAATTTTGACGAAAAACTGCTATGGCCTCTTAGAAGCTGTTTAAAATTTT
>DEPW01000015.1:17281-22446 GCA_002358965.1 Bacteroidales bacterium UBA3382 | reverse complement strand
GACAGATATGCGATTACCGATCGCCAGCTCCGTCCGTGTCAGAGGAAAAGTGACGAAGCTGTTCCCCAACCGGAATTCCGGTATACTAATGAGTTTTTCCCGGGGTATATAGATGGGATAAGGCGCGAAATATTCGTAAGGGATTCGTTGAAGCAAGTTGCGGAACGGCAGCGCAAACTCATGGAACAGATGCGACTGGATTCGTTGGAGCGTGCCCGTCTCGATTCTCTTGAGGCGGCCAGGCTGGATTCGCTGGCCGTAGCCGACTCGTTAAGACATGTAGCGGATTCTTTGGCGGCCATTCCGGACAGCACCGAATTGAACGAAATACTCATAGATTCCCTTGTCAATTCCCTCGATTCCATAGATGTTTTCGAGGAGAAGGACGAATTCGCCGACAGGGTCGGGGAGTTTACCTTGCAGCAGCGCCGCGACATCCTGCAGCAGCTCCAGGAAGATTTCGACAGGACAAAGGCCGATCTTAAGGCAAAGGGCCTGGATAAGGCGAGGAGGCGTGAGTTGCGTATGGAAAAACGGGAGTTGAGGCGGCAGATGAAGATACTCAGGAGAGCAATCCGTCGGGAATAGTCATGCGGATTTTGCCTGAAGCCTCGTCGTAACCTGTTATGAGGTCTTCGTGGAAGGGGATGTATGCCTCCTTCCCTTCATGCAGCACGGTAAGGCACGGATTTGAAGGTATGTCGAGAAAGCCGGTCACTTCCCCGATTTCGTTTCCATCATTGTCGCACACAATCCAGCCTTCGAGATTTCCCGGACTGTCTTCGTGTCCGTACTGCCCGTCGTCCGGAAGATAGATGTCCTTGCCTGCGATTTCGTCGGCATCCTCAAGGTTTTCTATGTCTGTGAGCCGGATGATGGCTCTCCTGTTGCCTTTGGCGGCAATGCTTTCAATGAAAAAAGGAACCGGCAGTCCATCAAATATGATGTACACCGGTTCGCTTTTATCGATGTCTTCGGACGGTATCGACAAGTCTGCCAGCAAATCCCCTTCTGTCCCGTGGGACTTTATGATACGGGCTATCTTCAGCAGCTCTTTCGTCGTTGTCGTCATCTTAAGCCTCGGTATTCTCCTGAGAGCTTTCAGCGTTGGCTTCTGCGCCTTCGCCTGCTTCCTCGGCAGCCTTTGCAGCGGCTTCTTCAGCAGCTTTTGCGGCTTCCTCGGCAGCCTTTGCGGCAGCCTCTTCGGCTTTCCTCTTGGCGATTGCTTCGGCACGCTCCTGGTTTACCTTGGCTTCGGCATCCAAAGACTCTTTCGCTTTCTGGATCTCTTTTGCGTTCAGGGAATCCTTCTTGCGCTGAATCTTCGCATCCCTTTGTGCTTTCCATTCGTTGAATCTTCTGTCGGCCTCTTCCTGTGTGATAGCACCTTTGTCTACTCCGATCTGGAGGTGCTTCCTGAGCAGGACTCCTTCATAAGAAAGGATGCGGCGTGCGGTAAGGGTAGGCTGTGCGCCCACTTTGAGCCATGCAAGCGCCCTGTCACCTTTCAACACTATGGTCGCAGGATCTGTGTTAGGATTGTAAGTGCCGATTTGTTCAATGAAGCGACCGTCACGCGGTGCCCTTGAGTCAGCCACAACAATGTGGAAGAATGCGAAATTCTTCTTACCGTGGCGTGAAAGACGGATTTTAACAGCCATTGTGAATCTGTTTTAAAATGTTAATAATTAATGTTCCTTTCCCTGTCCGAAACAGGGGCTGCAAAGGTACGCGTTTGTTTCGTAATTTCAAAATAAATCGCTCGAAGTTACTTGACAGACTTTCCATAAGACGCTTAATCCGCACCCGATACCGGCAGCATTACGAAAAAGAGGCCGGGAGGAGAACCCGCCCGACCTCGAAACCTAAAACTAAACCTATGAAAAAACTATTCGTACAAAAATATTGCGAATATCGTGCCACAGGCTCCCCGAGCATTGTTTCCGGTGCGCGGCCCGTTGAAAAAATTGAAGCCGGCCTTGGAAAGACTCCTAAAGCCGGCTTCGTTCTCCTAACCTTAAACTTAACCTATGAAAAAATTAATCCGTGTCATAAGTTAAGCCAAAATCGTGCCAGATGTGGCCTATTTGTCGGAAACGGTGTCTTCTGCTGTGTCGGTTTCTGTCTGCTCAACGGCTGTGCTGTCATTGGCGGCAACCGTTTCCGGTTCAGGAAGCACTGGCATGATACTGATGATCACTATGTTTTCGACAGGGCAGTCTCTGGCGTCGGTCTGCACGGCGGCGATGCGGTCTATCACATCGAAACCGTCGACAGTCTCGCCGAAGATGGTGTATTGCCCGTCGAGATGCTTGCAGGCATCAGGATTCTCGACGATGTAGAACTGCGAGCCGGAAGAGTTCTTCATCGGGTTGGCCTGGTCTCCCTTGCGTGCGGCAGCGAGCGCGCCTTTGATGTGGCTGTGTCCTGGAACGATTTCGGCAGGGATTTCGTGTCCGTCTTCAGGACCGCCCGTTCCGAACCTGGCCTTGTTTGCGATGTCTTTGGTGAGAGGGTCTCCGGTCTGGATCATGAAACCTTTGATGACCCTGTGGAAAAGTATCCCGTCATAAAACCTTTCGGAAGCGAGCTTTACGAAGTTGTCCCTGTGTTTGGGCGTGTCCGAGTAGAGCTTGACGGTGATGGTGCCCATGTTCGTCTTGATTTCGAATATCGGCTCTTCAGGAAGCTGTGCAGGGTCGAATGCAAGTCCGCTTACGGATTCAGTACTGTCTTTTGCGGCAGCCCCGTCTGCTTCGGCTGCCTTCTTCTTGCCCCCGTTGCATGAGACCGCCATGGAAGCGGCAGCAACGAACAATGCGATTTTGATGAAATTTCTCATTTTTATACAATATTAAAAAATAGTTTTACATCGATAAAAAGTAATCCATGCAAAAATAGTCATATTTTGGAAACGCCCGAACGGATTTGTTTCCTAAATTTGCGCATTATGGCACAAGGTTTACGAAAATTGGCTTCCGAGACGGTGGTCTACGGTCTGAGTACGATTCTGGCGCGCATCCTGAATTTCGTGTTCGTCCCGATATATACCCGTGTGCTCGAAACCGGGAGTTACGGTACGGTGACGGAATTCATGGCCTACATAGCCGTGTTGCAGGTCGTCCTTGCCCTCGGGCTCGAAACCGGCTGTTTCCGGTTCGCAAGCAGGGAAGGAGCGGATCCCGACAAGGTGTTTTCAAACGCCCTTGCCGCAGTAATCTGTTCTTCAGGAGTCTTCCTCGCTCTCGTGCTGATTTTCGCCTCCCCTTTGGCCGGATTGATGGGATATGGAGGCTATGAGGCCTGTATCAGATATGTCGCCGGGATTCTGGTAGCGGACACACTGACATCGATCTTCTTCGCAAGGCTGCGCTTTGAGCACAAGGCGTTGAAATTCGCGGTACTGAAGACTGTCAAGATATTGACCGAGACAGGAGCCAACCTGCTGCTGTTCTTCGTTTTTCCGGCATTCGCGGCATCGCATCCTGATACCTTCCTGCTGGATTTCATTTCGGCGGAACCGGATTTCACCTATGTGATTTTCGCGATATTCGTAAGCAGTATCGTGTGCGCGCTGCTTTTTGTCCCGATGGCCGTAAGGCAAAGATATATTTTCGGCCGCGCTCAGATGAAATCCATGCTCGTCTATTCGCTGCCGCTTATGGTCGCGGCTCTTCCGGGCATCGTGAACGATTTTCTCGACCGCTTCCTTTTCAGGTTCTGCGACACCTCTTCGCCCGAATGGCGTTCCAGCCTCGGCATTTACCAGGCTGCGACCAAGCTTGCGGTGATAATGTCCCTGTTCATACAGATGTTCCGTTATGCCGCCGAGCCGTTTTTCTTCCAGAGGGAAAAGGAAAAAGACTCGAAAGGGATGTATGCGGCTGTAATGGATTATTTCACGGCTTTCTGCGGCCTCGTTTTCCTCGGAGTGATATTTTACATGGACATACTCTGCCTCATCCTCGGGCCTGATTACAGGGTGGGGGTGGGCGTCGTGCCGATAATGCTCGGCGCCTACATGGTGCTGGGGATGCTTTTCAATGTGTCGATGTGGTACAAGCTGTCCGGAAAGACATCGATGGCCATATACATCACCCTTGCCGGGCTTGTCGTGACGGCCTTGGTCAACATCGTCTTCATGCCTCGTTATTCCTATCATGCGTCGGCGTGGGGGCATCTTGCAAGTTACACGGTGATGTTCGCGATTTCGGCTGCGCTTGGGCAGAAATATTATCCCATACCGTACAATTGGCCGAGGCTCGGGGCGATAGTCCTGTCGATGCTTCTGTGCTATGCCCTGTCGCTGTTCGCGGACAGGCTCGTTCCGGATCAGGCGGGCCGCCTTGTCAATTGGACGGAACTTGCGGTGCATACTGTAATATTGGCGCTGTATGCGGTTTCGGCTTATTTCATCATAAGGAAGAATTTGAAAAAACGATAAAGGATCGGTATTATGAAATGTATGATAGTCAACAGGTCGGGCAATCCTCTGCCCGCATACGCCACGGAGTCGTCGGCAGGAATGGATCTGCGTGCGGACATCCCCGGGACGATGGAAGTGAAACCCTTGCAGCGCGTCGTGGTGCCGACAGGGATCTTCATGGCCCTTCCCGAAGGGACCGAGGCCCAGGTCAGGCCTCGCAGCGGTCTGGCTGCAAAGCACGGGGTGACGGTACTCAATTCCCCGGGGACAATCGATGCCGACTACCGAGGGGAGGTGAAGGTGATACTCGTCAACCTGTCAGATACGGTCTTTACAATCAACCCGGGTGACAGGATCGCCCAGATGGTCATAGCCCGTTATGAGAAGGTCGAGTGGGAGGAGTGCGATTCCCTTGACGAGACTTCGCGCGGAGAAGGCGGATTCGGAAGTACGGGAAAATGATTTTAAACGGGAAAACATGGTCTTGGAAAACATCAGTCGGTTGCACGGGATATTCCTCCGGTGCGGCAAGGTTGTCACGGACAGCCGGGAGATAGAAGGCGGGGAATTGTTTTTCGCATTGAAAGGCGAGCGTTTCGACGGAAACGCCTTTGCGGTTTCAGCCCTTGAAAGGGGTGCTGCCTGCGCGGTGGTCTCGGATCCGGCATTGGCCGGGGAACGGTATGTCCATGTGGATGATACATTGAAGGCGTTGCAGGAACTGGCCCGTTACCACAGG
>DEPW01000015.1:715-17273 GCA_002358965.1 Bacteroidales bacterium UBA3382 | reverse complement strand
CACAGGGCTTCTTTGGCGGTTTCCGGCAGCCGTCCGGGCCCCCTCCCTGTCATCGCCCTTACCGGTACTAACGGGAAGACCACTACCAAGGAACTCATCCGTGCAGTCCTGTCCGCCCGTTATCGGGTGCTTGCCACCGAGGGAAACCTAAATAACCACATAGGCGTGCCGCTTACCTTGCTGAGGCTGACTTCCCGGCACGACATGGCGGTAATAGAAATGGGGGCGAGCGCTCCCGGCGAGATAGCCTCTCTTGCACGCATCGCCCTGCCCAATTACGGTCTTATAACCAATGTCGGCAAGGCGCATCTGGCAGGTTTCGGCTCTTTCGAAGGGGTGAAACGGACAAAAGGCGAACTGTATGATTATCTCCAGCGCACTGCCGACAAGGCCTTTGTGAACATGGACAACCCTTGTCTGAGGGAGATGGCCTCCGAAAGGCCCGATCTGTCGCTGATTCCGTACGGTATGGAGTATTCCGGGGCGTCGGTGCTTGAAGCGGATGCTTCCTGNNTTCCTGGCCATATCTTTCCGTCAGGCTTTCCGGCGGGAGAGTGGTGCGCACACATCTTATAGGGGCTTACAATGCAGACAATGTCATGGCGGCGATTGCCGTAGGAGCGTTTTTCGGCATTTCCGAAGAAGAGGCCGCCGGAGCGGTCGAGGCTTATGTGCCTTCCAACAGCCGTTCCCAGTTGGAAAAGCGAGGCAGCAACACTTACATCCTTGATACTTACAATGCCAACCCTACAAGCATGTCCGCGGCTTTGGACAATCTGGCTTCCATGCAGGCGGACAAGAAGGCTGTGATGCTCGGGGACATGCTCGAACTCGGCGATGATTCGCAGCCCGAACACGGGGCGGTATTGCTCAAAGTGGCGTCTTTCGCCCCTCAATACGCCTATTTTGTCGGGGAAGAGTTCGCTGCCGCACTTGCCGGCGGCGGCGCGGAAGCTCTTGATGAGGCGGGAGTGCGTCATGCGGCATTCCCCGATTCTTCGCAGTTGGCCTCATATCTCCGTTCACACCCATTGGACGATACGCTTATACTTGTGAAGGGTTCACGCGGAATGAAAATGGAAAAGGTACTGTAACGATTTTCCGTTTCGCCCGTCTTATATGTGAACAAGTAAGCATTTTATCATGAGACGGTTTTTCAAGATTTTGGCCGCAATGGAATGCGGCGAGGACATGTCCGGATGGCTGAAGGGGGTCCGGAGGATGGATGTCATGATTGTTGAAGGGGGGACTGATAAGGGAATAAATATAAACTGATGCGCAATCTAATATGAACTGAGAACTCGCCGACCCTTTGCTTTCAAGATGGATACAGCCGAATTCAAGCAGCGCATGATGCCTTATGCCGGGCAGATGTACACCGTGGCTTTCAGCATATTGAAAGAATCCTCGGATGCCGAGGACGCTGTACAGGATGTATTTTTGAGAATGTGGGAAAAACGTTCCGGCATGGGCTCCATAGCCAATCTGAAAGCCTATCTGCTGTCGGCCGTGCGAAACAGGTCTTTCGATATGATGAAATCTCCCGTCTGACGGGAATGAACGAAGGCGCGCTCAGGACTGCATTGTCGCGTGCGCGGCGCAGGATAAGGGAAATGATTAAAGGATGAGTATCATGAAAGAAAATGTTTTTAAGGATTCGTCCAGGCTTGATTCGCTTTTGGAGCGGTTTTATGGCACAGAACTGTCCCGGAGTGAAGAGCAGGAACTTGCAAACCTGCTTTCGAAGCCGGATTTGCCGGAAAAATATTTTGCCGACAGGGATGTGCTGACAGGATTGTCCGGCAATATCCCTTCTGCCGTTCCGCAAGGTTTCGAGAGCCGCCTGGAAGATGCGATAGACAGGGCTTCGCGCACATCCCGTTTAAGGCTTCATATCGTGCGTGCAGCGTTGGCTGCCGCCGTCCTTGTGGCCGGAATCATCATCGGAATGCATTTTTCTGCGAAAGATGAGGCCGCAATGGAGGATTCCATGGCCGAAGTTTCTGCCGAAGAGGCCCGTGAAACCGTTGAAAAGGCATTCAATCTGCTGGCATACGGCATAGAGAAAAGCAGGGTGCCGATAGCCGCCGCCGAAAAGCATTTTGACAAATCCGGGAAGGCCGTAGACGATGCGTTTGAAAAGATAAAGATGTTTAATTGATAAATGGTTGTGTTATGAAAAAAATCTGGATGATTCTTGCCGTACTGTGCGTTTTTCCGGCGTTTGCCGCTGCACAGTCGCCGTTTGAAGAGTTTTATGAGAAATGGTCTTCCGAAAGCTTTGTCTCCTCGGTCTATGTCTCGCGTGCAATGCTTGATTTTGTCGGGTCAATCAGTTTCGGGCAGGATGACGAGATAGATGTGCGGATGATGATTGAAGGGCTGGATCATATCTTCACCATGTCGGCATCTAAACTTTCAATGTATAAGAATGGAATGGAAAAAGACCTCGAAAGGATACTGAAAGCTTCCTCCAGAGATTACAAGACTCTTGTGAAAATCAACGAACAGCCCGAGAGGATGACGATTTATTATCGGGAAAACGGGGCGCAAAGCGAGATAATAATCATTTCGTATTCGGATCCCGACGGCGGCGGCCTTCCTGACCCCGACCCCAATAACACAGAAGTGGACATAGTCGCCCTTGTCGGAGACATTACGTCTGAAAGTGTAAGCAAGATGATTTCCGGCGATGCCGGTGTCGCTGGGAGGAAGTGAGCCGTTTTGCCGCGAATCGGCGGCACATTCCCTAAACTATGGCATCATCGACCGGCAGGCGACTTGCAAAGGGGAATTTAGCGGATGACCGGAAAAAACAACTGTGGATTCCGACAGGTTTCGAACCCCTTGGAATCCACAGTTGAAATTTTTATCCTATAAGGTGTCGGCTAAAGGATTGTCCCGTCCGGTGATATCCTCAGTTCGATTTCCCTGTCGCCCCTTTCGAGCTCGATGAAGTACCACTCTGCCTGTGGGTTTTCCACATATTCGCAATCATCTATGCGGTAATCCGGATATTGTGCCGCGATGGCATCCGAAACTGCGTGTGGAAGTTCGTTGATGCGTATGTCCCATTCCGACCATACCCATTCTTCGCCGCCGTTGAAATAGATGTTCTTCTCTCTTCCGTCATGGAATATCTCTACTTCGATATAGCCGTCGTCGTAGTCCCTTTCAAGGATGCGTGCTCCCGGATATTTTTCTTCAATGAACTGTTCGATGCTGCCCTGTCCTCCTTCACCCTGTCCTGGGATTTCCGGATTCCCCCAGCCGTTGTCGGCCGGAGTTATGGTGCCGTCGGCGTAGATGTCGATTTCCAAATCGTCACCGGGACCTTCGAGTTCGAAACGGTAGAACTCTCCTTTGTCTGCCGTTACATAATGGTCTATGTCATCTGTCCGGTAAGCGGCATATTCGGATGAGTTGAAGATGTCCATGATGTTTTGAGGGACTTCGCTGCGCCTGATTTCGGTCTTGGTGTAGATCCATGTGGCGTTTTCGCCGAAAAGCAGTTCGCGTACTGTGCGCCCGTCTATGATTTCGACCTCTGTGAAACCGTATTCGATGTCGATGTCTATGATGCGTGCATCAGGGTAATTCTGGCGGATGAACTCATCGATGCTCCCTGCAGGCTCGGGGATTATGAAGTCTTCGTAATCGTAATCGTCATCTGCATCGATGACCTTCTTTACAAGTATTCCGTCAGGTGAGTAGTAGAGGTCGACTTCCGTAGGCCGGCCGTCAAGCGAGCCTTCGGCCTCGATTACATATATGATATCCGTCCCGTCCCTTTCAATCATGTCTACATCGTCTACTCTCCACTGTCCGTATTCACTGCTCTCGAATGCGTCGCGTACCGCCTGCGGAAGGGCATCGTACGGGATGTCCCTTTCTGTCATGTCCCAATGGCCGTTCGACTTGTCGTACCATGCATTGTTGCCGCCCGGTGCGGATTGCGGAAGAGTGAAGTTTACGACCGCATATTGGCTCTTGGTCATCCATTTCGCGTCGGATGCTTCGGGGTACATTTCGCTGAAGGATTTCAGGATGTTTTCCGGTATGCTTCCTGTCCCGGTGCCATCGTGTTTCTGGCATGAAGAAGCTGCCAGAGTCATGGCTGCCACTGTTAGAATCAAAAATCTTTTCATAAATCTGTCCTCGTATTATTAACCGGGTGCAAAATTCTTTACAGATTCTGAAAAGATTCTGAAATGAATGTCTTCGATGCAAAATCCCAAAGGACTATCCCTATCGAAACCGATACGTTCAGCGAGTGCTTCGTTCCGTATTGCGGAATCTCTACCGAGGCGTCGGACATGTCCACGGCTTGCTGGGCCACGCCCTTGACTTCGTTGCCGAAAACGAAAGCGTATTTCTCGCCGCCGGAAGGTATGAAATCGTTGAGTCTTATCGAGTTTTCCGTTTGTTCGACAGCAATTGTCCTGTATCCTTTCTCCTTATAATATGTAATCGCTTCGGACGCGCTGGAAAAATGTCTCCATGCCACACTGTCTTCTGCGCCCAAGGCGGTCTTGTGTATTTCCGGGGAAGGAGGCAGGGAGCAGATTCCGCACAAAGCTATCTCGTCTGCGCGGAAGGCGTCGGCCGTTCTGAAGGCCGCCCCGACATTGTATGCGCTGCGGACATTGTCGAGGATGACCGCTATGCCGCTTTTGCCGGCGTTTCTGAATTCGTCGACGGTCAGCCTGTGCAATT
Organism: Bacteroidales bacterium UBA3382; assembly: GCA_002358965.1. GTDB lineage: Bacteria > Bacteroidota > Bacteroidia > Bacteroidales > UBA932 > Merdivivens. The sequence continues at coordinate 12,557 of DEPW01000015.1, read as the reverse complement.
CCGAATTGAGCAGTTTCCTGTGTTCCATGGCTTGAAAATTTTGATTCCGCTGCAAATTTAAGCATCATTTTGCTTACTAAGTCAGGAATATTTCCTACATTTGCCGTCTATATTGGTTTTTAAATTTAGCTAAATATGAAACAGGATGTGCAGATTCTGAATCTGATTAAGAAAGAAGAGGAGCGTCAGAGCAATGGTTTGGAGCTTATCGCTTCTGAAAATTTTGTTTCCAGCCAGGTGCTTGCAGCCATGGGCTCTGTTTGTACCAACAAATACGCCGAGGGCTATCCTAAAGCCCGTTATTACGGCGGTTGCGAAGTCGTAGACCAGATCGAGCAATTGGCTATCGACAGACTGTGCCAGCTTTTCGATGCCGAATATGCCAATGTGCAGCCTCACTCCGGCGCGCAGGCCAACATGGCAGTGTTCACAGCCTGCCTGAAACCCGGCGATACTTTCATGGGCCTCGACCTCGCCCATGGCGGTCACCTTACGCACGGTTCGCCTGTCAACATGTCGGGCATCCTTTATCATCCGGTAGCTTACAGGCTTAACGAGCAGACCGGCCTTGTCGATTACGACGAGATGGAGCGTCTGGCACTCGAACACAAGCCTAAACTCATCGTCGGCGGTGCTTCCGCATATTCACGCGAATGGGACTGGGAGCGCATGCGTGCGATTGCCGACAAGGTAGGCGCAATTTTTATGGTGGATATGGCACATCCTGCCGGACTTATTGCTGCAGGCCTGCTCAAGAACCCTGTCAAATATGCGCACATCGTCACTTCGACCACTCATAAGACCCTCCGCGGACCTCGCGGCGGTATCATCCTGATGGGTAAGGATTTCGACAACCCATGGGGCTATACTACTCCGAAAGGGGTCGTCAAGAAGATGTCGGCCATCCTCAACTCGGCAGTGTTCCCTGGCATACAGGGCGGCCCTCTGGAGCATGTCATAGCAGCCAAGGCGGTGGCATTCTACGAGGCTCTCCAGCCGGAGTTCAAAGAGTACCAGATGCAGGTGAAGAAGAACGCATCCGTACTTGCCGACCTCTTCATAGAGAAAGGCTACAAAGTAGTATCCGGCGGTACCGACAACCACTTGATGCTTATCGACCTGCGTACCAAGTTCGCAGACCTTACCGGCAAGATGGCAGAGAAAGAGCTCGTAAAGGCAGACATCACGGTCAACAAGAACATGGTTCCGTTTGATTCCCGTACTCCGTTCTCGACTTCGGGAATACGTATCGGTACTCCGGCCGTCACTTCGAGAGGCCTTGTGGACAAGGACATGCCTTTCATCGCCAATCTTGTGGACGAAGTCCTCTCTTTTGCAAATGACAACATCGACCTTATCAAGATGTTCCCTACGGTAGGTCTCGGTACGCCTGTCGAATGCGACGATCCTGCTGTCAAGGCGCGTATCGATGCGTATGAAGACCGTATGGCCGACTTCAGGAAACAGGTAAGGATGAAGATGTACGGTCTGCCTCTTAACAAATATTAACGGAGGGCATTCCGCTGAATGATATCAAATCTGGGAGGAGTCCGGCGTGAGGCGGGCGTCCTCCTTTTGTCTTTTCATGTAAGTTGATTTTAAATTTATATTCGTATGAAGCATATACTGACTATCTTTCTGTGCATGGCGATGATGTTGTCGTGCGGTGCCTTCAGTGGAGTGTCGGCCGCAGTTGCGGACGGAGATTCGTATTCAGTGCAGAAACCTGAAAAGAAAGACAAGGACGGCAAAAAGGATAAAAGGGACAGGAAAGGGAAAAAAGGCGGAGACGATGCCGCAGTTCCCGTTCCTGAACCGGATTCCCGGAAAAAAGGACCCGAGCCATTGGACAAATTCATTAAGAAAGACGCCAAGGTCAGCGATGGCCTTGTGAAAGTAATCGAACAGGACGGAAAATATTACTTCGCCGTCCCTGATTCGCTGCTCGGCAAGGAAATCCTGGTTGTCAGCCGTCTTACGCGCGCCGCCGCCGGAATCCGCGGCATGTTCAGCGGCTATGCCGGAGACCAGGTGAACGAAACGGTGATTTTTTTCGAGAAAGGTCCTGCGGACAAGATGTTCATAAGGGAAATGGACTATTCCGAAATGGCCGAACCGGGTTCCGGGATGTACGACAACCTGGAACGCTCTTCGCTGCAGGCCATAATAGGCTCGTTCGAAATCAAGGCGAGGAATGCCTCTAAAGACACCTCGGTAATCGATGTGACCGACTTTTTCAATTCGGACAACCAGCGGTTTTATTTCGGACAATGGGACAAGAGGAGCTTCTCACTTGTCAGCATGGAGAAGGACAAGAGCTATGTGGCCTCGGTACGGACTTATCCTATCAATACCGAAGTGACAGTAGTCAAGACATATTCGCGTAAGAACGGCCTTTCTCCTGCCACTTTCGAGTTCAATGTATCGATGGTGAAACTTCCGGAAGACCCGATGCTTCCGAGATATTTCGATCCTCGCGTGGGATATTTTACAGCAAATTACACATCTTTCGACAAGAACCCCCAGGGCGTCGAGACCGTCAGGATGATTACGCGCTGGAGGCTCGAGCCTAAACCTGAAGATATCGAAAAATACATGGCGGGCGAATNNNGAATTGGTCGAGCCTGCCAAGCCGATAGTTTACTACATAGACCCTACGACCCCGGAAGAATGGGTGCCTTATCTGATCCAGGGAGTGAACGATTGGGCCAAAATGTTTGAAAAGGCCGGCTTCAAGAATGCGATCTATGCCCGTATGGCTCCTACCGCCGAAGAGGACTCGACCTGGTCTTTGGAAGATGCGAGGTATTCGGCGATAGTCTACAAGCCTTCCGACATCCCTAACGCCAGCGGTCCGCATGTCCATGATCCGCGCACTGGAGAGATCCTTGAAAGCCACATCAACTGGTACCACAATGTGATGAAACTCATTCACCACTGGTACTTCGTACAGTGCGGACCTCTCGATACGGGAGCGCAGAAGATGACATACGACAAGGAGCTCATGGGACAGCTGATCCGTTTCGTGTCTTCGCACGAGGTGGGACATACTCTCGGCCTGAGGCACAATTTCATAGGGAGTGCGTCCTATACTCCCGAGCAGCTGAGGGATGCGGATTTCCTGAGGGAAAACGGCTCTTCCACGACTCTCATGGATTACTCGCGGTTCAATTATGTGGCGCAGCCGCAGGACAATATCCCTCGCGAACTCCTTTTTCCGCGCCTTTCGCATTATGACGAGTGGGCGATAGAATGGGGATACAGAAGGTATTACCAGTTCGACACCCCGGAGGAGGAACTTCCGTATCTGAACGAGCTTACGACCGGGAAACTCGAAAACCCTTATTACCGTTTCGGCACGGAGACCAGTGCCAACGATCCGCGTTACCAATCGGAGGACTTCACTGACAACCAGATGGTTGCCAATGCCTTGGGCATTAGCAACCTTAAGATAGTGATGGAAAATCTCGTGGACTGGACGGCTACGCCTGATGCAGGCTACGAGGATCTCCGCGAAATGCAGGGAGAGGTCCTGAACCAGTATCTCCGTTATGTCGGCCATGTCGCCAAATGGGTGGGCGGCCGTTACGAGACCCCTAAGTACCGCAATCAGGAGGGCGCGCTTTACGAACCTGTCGGAAAAGACAAACAGAAGGAAGCCCTGCAATGGCTCGACGACTATGTGTTCGACGCTCCTGAGTGGCTGGTGCCTGAGGATATAATGGACAAGACCGGGGTGAATCCGATGTCGCAGATGGAGCGGATATATTCGCGCACTTTCTCCGCCATCGTTTCCAAAAGGGTGCTTTCGAACATGTACCGGGACGAGGCGTACAATGGCAGTGACGCCTATACGATGAAGGAATATTTCAACGACCTTTACGGAGACATTTTCGTAGACGCCAAGGCCTCCGACATGTATGCAAGGCTGTTGCAGAAGTCGTATGTCAAGGCTTTGTGCGACCTGTATACCGGAGCTTCGGATACTTACGGCAAGCTTCTGGGCATCGCTACTCCGGACAATACCGATGTGATATCGACTGTCGCATACCAGCTCGGGTATCTGAAGGAAAGAATGGCTTCTTTGGAAAGGAACTATTCGGATCCGGTGGTGAAGGGGCATTTCCGGTATCTGGAAGATCTCTTGGACAAGACGATCGAAGCAGGATTCAATTCCGCGATAAAGGAAAAAGGCAGCAATATCGCCATAGCCCTGTGATGCGATGGCTGGCTTTGTCGCAAAGATATGGAGATTCTATTCCGACGGATTCAGGAATATGACCTGGGGCCGTCAGTTGTGGCTTATAATTTTAATTAAACTTTTCATCATGTTCGCTATCCTCAAGGTCTTCTTTTTCCCGGATTTCCTCCGGGGAAAGACCGATGAGCAGAAGAGCGACTTCGTTTCGACGGAACTTGTACGACGGGTGCCGCCGGAAGATTGAAACGCGTATACTGATTTTATGGAATTAGACCTGAACCTTATCGACTGGTCTCGCGCTCAGTTCGCGATGACGGCGATTTATCACTGGCTCTTCGTTCCGCTCACTCTGGGATTGTCCGTGATAATGGCAATCATGGAGACCGTTTATTTCAAAACGGGTGATGAATTCTGGAAGAAGACGGCGAAATTCTGGATGAAGATATTCGGAATCAATTTCGCCATCGGTGTGGCTACCGGAATCATACTCGAATTCGAGTTCGGAACCAACTGGAGCAATTATTCATGGTTCGTCGGAGATATCTTCGGCGCTCCGCTTGCCATTGAAGGCATACTGGCGTTCTTCATGGAGGCGACCTTCGTGGCAGTGATGTTTTTCGGCTGGAACAAGGTCGGAAAGAAGTTCCATCTCGCTTCGACCTGGCTCACAGGTATAGGCGCTGCCATTTCCTCCTGGTGGATACTGGTCGCGAACTCATGGATGCAATATCCTGTCGGCATGGAGTTCAATCCTGTGACCGTCAGGAACGAGATGACGGACTTCTTCGCAGTGGCGTTTTCCCCTGTGGCCGTCACCAAATTTTTCCATGCGGTGATATCGTCATGGATTGTGGGCAGCGTATTCGCGATAGCCGTGGCTTCGTGGTATCTGCTCAAGAAGGGTGAGAGCCATAAGCGTTTCGCTCTGTCCACAATCAAGGTTTCCGGCATAGTCGGCCTTGCGGCAAGCCTGATTACCTTGTTTACCGGTGACAAGTCGGCCTATCATGTGGCGCAGTATCAGCCGATGAAACTGGCGGCCATCGAGGGGCTTTACGAAGGCGGAGAGTCTGTGGGGCTCGTCGGCGTGGGCATCCTGAATCCCGACAAGGAGTGGTATGACGACGCAGAGGAGGATTTCCTCTTCGACATCAAGATACCTTACGGGCTTTCCTTGCTGGCGACCAGGGACGCTGACGGTTTCGTGCCGGGAGTAAAAGAACTCATAGAGGGAGGTTATACCCTTCCGGACGGGAGTATGGCCATTTCCGTAGACGAGAAGATTGCCAGAGGGCGTGCGGCAGTGGAAGCCATGGCCGGTTACCGCGAAGTGTCGCAGGCGATGAAGGCATGCGGGGATTCAACGGAGTTGGCGCTCTTGCAGGAGCGGCTTGGGAAGTACGATGAAATCCTTGACAAGAACATGCCTTATTTCGGTTACGGCTATATCGGCAACGAACGGGAACTGCTCCCGAATGTGCCCTTAAATTTCTATGCATTCAGGGTGATGGTGATTCTGGGCGCGTATTTCATATTGTTTTTCCTTGTCGTGCTGTTGCTCGCTTTCAAGGACAGGTACAAGATGAGATGGCTGCAATGGATAGCCGTCATTTCGCTTCCTTTGGTGTATCTCTGTTCGCAGGCTGGATGGATCGTGGCCGAAGCCGGCCGCCAGCCTTGGGCCATACAGGATCTGATGCCGGTAAAGGCGGCGATATCCGATCTGTCGGCCTCTTCGGTACAGGTGACATTCTTCCTGTTCCTCGCGCTGTTTACCGTACTGCTCGTGGCAGAGATAGGAATCATGCTGAAAGCCATCAGGAAAGGACCGGAAATGGAACAAAAACAATAGGAGGGCGAGTCTATGGATACTTATGTTTTTCTGCAACACTACTGGTGGGCGGTCGTATCGCTGCTTGGCGCGACATTGGTCTTCCTGCTCTTCGTGCAGGGAGGTAATTCATTACTGTTCCAAGTAGGCAGGAATGATATGGACAAACAACTGGTGATCAATTCTACGGGACGAAAATGGGAGTTCACTTTCACTACGCTCGTGACTTTCGGCGGAGCCTTTTTCGCCTCGTTCCCGCTGTTTTACAGCACGAGTTTCGGAGGGGCTTACTGGCTGTGGATGATCATCCTGTTCACTTTCGTCCTTCAGGCCGTCTCTTATGAGTTCCAGTCCAAGCTCGGGAACCTGCTCGGGCGTAAGACCTATCGTATATTTTTGGTAATCAACGGGGTTGTCGGTCCTTTTCTGCTCGGGGCGGCTGTGGCGACTTTCTTCACGGGGTCCGACTTCATAGTCGACAAGGGCAATCTTACGGATCTGTCGATGCCGGTGATCAGCGGCTGGGCCAATGCTTCTCACGGCCTCGATGCCCTGCTGAATATATGGAATGTGTTTTTCGGCCTTGCGGTGTTTTTCCTCGCACGCATACTCGGGGCGCTGTATTTCATCAATAATATTGATTCGGAAAAGATTGCCGCCTCGAGCCGCAGGGTGCTTAAAGTGGAGACCGTTCTTTTCCTCGCATTTTTCCTCGCATTTTTCTCTAATATGCTCCTCGGGGAGGGATTTGCGGTAGCCGAGGACGGAACTGTCTTCATGGAACGGTACAAGTACCTGCACAATTTCCTTGAAATGCCTCTCGTGGCGGCTGTATTCCTGATCGGGGTGGCGCTTCTGCTTGCAGGCATAGTGATAGACGGGTATCTTGGCAAGAACAGGCTTTCCGGAAAAGGGATATTCTTCTCCGGCTCCGGCACCGTGCTTGCGGTCTTCGGACTGCTCCTCTGCGCCGGATACAACGGAACCGCTTTCTATCCTTCGACTGCCGATTTGCAAAGCTCGCTTACCATAGCCAACAGTTGCAGCAGCGAGTTCACGCTCAAGACGATGGCGTATGTTTCGATATTGGTGCCTTTCGTCATAGCGTACATAGCTTATGCCTGGAAAGCGATCAATTCGAAGAAACTGTCGTCCGAGGAATTGGAAAAGGAAGAGGAAAAATACTGATTGCTTTTCCGTTTCCGGTATTGTCGGGCCTTTCGCAGGAAACGAATCCTGCCATCGCCGATGCCGTAACCAATATTGCGGCAAGTGTCTTGAAATATGTCGTTTTCATGTCTGTCGGTTTATAGGTGCTGCGCTATGAAGGAGGTCATGGCTCCGTCTCTGTCGTAATCTTCTATGCTTTTCAGGAGGGCGAACTGGTTCCGCGCCCTTACGAGATTGTGTTCGGGATATTTGGTTTTGTAATAGGTGTCCCCGTTGAGGTAGTCTCCCAGGAAGCGTACGCATTGCATGTACGGGAACAGTTTCACTGCGAACGGCAGCATGAGCGTTTCCGCCGGTGTTATGAACGCCTTGGCTCCTTGGAGGTATCCCTTGGTGAAAGACTGGAATATTTCGGGATTGAATCCGACTTTTGCCATGTCGGGGTCGTCTTCGGCCGTAAAGTTTGCGGCATTCCGGAGGAAATCGCCGTAGTCGGAAAAGATGAAGCTCGGCATGACGGTGTCCAGATCTATTACGGCCAGGACTTCTCCGTTGTCATCGAACAGCAGATTGTTTACTTTGGTGTCGCAATGGCAGATGCGCTTTGGCAGTCTTCCCTCGGAATAAAGCCTTTCGGCGGCGGTCATGTCTTCGGCCCGTTCCTCTATTTCGGAGATAAGGCCGGCGACGGACGATGCCCTTGAAGCTTTGTCGCAAGCCACTGCCTGGCGGAACTCTTCAAGCCGGAAAGCCATGTCGTGGAAATGCGGAATGGTCTCCCCGAGCCCGTAAGGCATGTCCGAAAGGAGAGAGTGGAAGCGGCTGATTGCAAGTCCTGTCTTGTATGCGTTCGCAGGAGTTACCGTTTCGTATGTACGGGCTTCCGGAATGAAGACCATCATGCGCCAATAGCTTGCCGTACCTTCGTCGTATGCGTAGTTGTCGCCGTCAGGGGTGTCGGCGAATCTGAGTACTTTGCGGCCCAAATCGCCTTCTCCTTCGCGCAGCAGCCTGTCATGAAGGTGTTCGGTCACTTTTCTGATATTGTCCTGAAGCATGGCGACATCCTTGAAGACATTGTCGTTGATGCGTTGCAGGATATAATCGGGCGTCCCGCCTGCGGTGGTTACTTTGAATGTGTCGTTGATCAGTCCGTCGCCGTACGGCATTATGGACAGTATCTCGCCTTCGTGGACGAAGCGGGCCGCTATCCTGTAATATTGTTCTGAATTTGAACCGGTCATGGCCTTTTTGTTTTGTTGCAAACGCAAAAATAACGATTTTTCCTTATATTTGCGCCATAAGTAATTTTAAATGATCATGTCATGAAGAAAGTCATGTTTTTAATTGCTGCCGTTGCCGTCTTCACCCTTTCGGCGTGCACCGGCGAAGTGGACAGGACGATATATACCGTCGTTCCTGAAAGACCTGCNNCCTGCCGGTCAGGAAGATGTCATAGAGCTGACGGCCGATCCGATAGATACCGTCAGGGTGGGTTTCATAGGCCTCGGAATGAGAGGCATAGGCGCGATTGAAAGATATGTGTACATCCCGGGGGCGAAGATAGCGGCTTTGTGCGACATCCGTCCCGAGATGGTTGAAAGGGCTCAGAAGGTGATGCGTGAGGCAGGGCTGGACGATGTCCCTGCATACTCCGGTACGGAGGAAGCATGGAAGGAGCTTTGCGACCGTGACGATATAGACCTCGTATATATCTGCACGGACTGGAAACACCATACAGAGATGGCCGTATATGCCATGGAGCATGGCAAGCATGTGGCGATCGAAGTCCCGGCGGCGATGAACCTCGATGAAATCTGGGCTTTGATCAATACATCTGAAAGGACCCGCAAACATTGTATGCAACTTGAAAACTGCGTATACGATTTCTTCGAGATGACCACCCTCAACATGGCACAGCAGGGGCTTTTCGGAGAGATACTTGCGGTAGAGGGGGCCTATATACACAACCTTGAAGAGTTTTGGCCGTATTACTGGAACAACTGGAGGATGTCTTTCAATGAAGAGTTCCGCGGAGATGTCTATGCGACACATGGCATGGGCCCTGCCTGCCAGCTTCTCGACATGCATCGCGGGGACAGGATGGTGACCCTCGTTTCCATGGACACCAAGGCCGTAAACGGGCCGGACTATGTGGAACGCACTACGGGAGTCCGTCCGGCCGATTTCCAGAACGGAGACCATACCCATACTCTCATCCGCACTGCTAACGGAAAGACTTTGCACATCCAGCACAATGTGATGACCCCTCGTCCGTACAACCGCATGTACCAGCTTACGGGTACTGACGGTTATGCAAGCAAATATCCTGTAGAGGAATATTGCTTCAGGCCTGAGCAGATCATCTCCGACGAGATACCGGACCATGAGGACCTTAACGCCCACGGTGCCGTTTCGCCGGAAGTCAAGGCGGCTCTCATGGAAAAATACAAGCATCCTATCATCAAGGATCTCGAAGAGATGGCCAAGAAGGTCGGAGGACACGGCGGGATGGATTTCATCATGGACTACCGTCTCATATATTGCCTTAACAACGGGCTTCCTCTCGACATGGATGTATACGATCTTGCAGAGTGGTGCTGCCTGGGAGAGCTTTCGAGGATTTCGATCGAAAACAACTCCGCTCCTGTGGCTGTTCCGGATTTCACCCGTGGCGGATGGCAGAAGGTAAAGGGGTACCGTCATGCTTTTGCCGATGGCACGAGACTGTAGCAGATGAACTCCCGAAAGCGGTTTTTTGTATTTTTTTGATAAAAATGATATTAGGGAGGCCGATTTTTCGGCCTCCTTTTGCTTTCGGGACGAAAATAGCATTATTTTTGAATGTTAATTTCGATTTTTTTTAACTGATTTGAGATGAAATCGTTTTTGTCCCGTTTCTTCGACGCCCTTAAAGGGCTCATGAACAAGACCGCGTCTTTCCTCGGAAAGATCAGCCTGGTCGTCTGGATAGCAATCATCATCGTAATAGCCGGGATAATCGTTGCCATATGCCTGTTGACAAAGCCGGAGCCGGCCCCTGCCGTGTATCCGACGGTTGTCACGGAGACCGTCTCGACGAGTGATGTGGAGATTTACGGCGAATATGTAGGGCGTATACGCGCCCAGCAGTTCGTTGAAGTGCGGGCGAGGGTCGAAGGATATCTTGAGCAGATGCTCTTCGAGGAGGGAACATACATCGAAAAGGGACAGACCCTGTTCATAATAGACCCGAGGCTGTACAAGGCCAGGGTGGACAAGGCGAAAGCCCAATTGAACAAGGACAAGGCGCTGGCGTTGAAGGCAGAACGCGATTTGAACCGTATCAGGCCTCTGTACGAACAGAATGCGGCGAGCCAGCTCGATCTCGAAAATGCCATCGCATCGTATGAGAGCGCCACGGCCGATGTCGAAATGAGCGAAGCGGATCTTGCCCAGGCCCGTCTGGCACTGGAATACACCGCCGTGCAGTCCCCGATATCCGGCTTCATCTCGGAGAGGAATGTGGACATAGGGACCCTTGTCGGGCCGGGCGGCAAATCGTTGTTGGCGACGATTGTCAAAAACGATACGGTGAGGGTCGATTTCAGTATGACCGCTTTGGATTATCTCCGTTCCAAAGCGCGAAATGTGAATTTCGGCCAGAAAGACAGTACGAGGACCTGGGATCCTTACATAACCATTACGCTCCCGGACAATACCGTATATCCGTTGGAGGGAATCGTGGACTTCGCCGATCCTCAGGTCGACCCGAATACCGGGACATTTTCGGTGAGGGCCGAAATGCCTAATCCCGACCGCATTTTGCTCCCTGGACAGACTACCAGGGTGAAGCTGCTCCTTGATGTGCGCGAGGATGCCGTCACTGTGCCGAATAAGGCGATAGTGATAGAGAAAGGCGGAGCATACATCTTCGTGGTTCAGCCTGACAGCGAGGTGGAAAAGAGATTTGTCGAGTTGGGACCGGAAGTGGGTAACAGGACCGTGGTCGAGCGCGGGCTTGTCGCTAATGAGAGGATTGTCACCGAAGGGTATCACAAGCTTGCTCACGGACAGAAGGTAACGGTAGTCGAACCTATTGATGATTAGCGGAAAATGAAAGCGGATTTCTTTATAGACAGACCGATATTCTCGGCGGTAATATCCATAATAATCGTGATTGTGGGTTTTATCGGACTGGTTTTGCTGCCTATCGACCAGTACCCGCAGATCATACCGCCGGTAGTCAGGGTCACGGCGTCTTATCCCGGGGCGAGCGCATTGACCGTGTCCCAGGCGGTAGCCACTCCGATCGAACAGGAACTGAACGGTACTCCAGGCATGCTTTACATGGAGTCTTCGAGCACCAACACCGGAAGTTTTACTCTGAATGTCACCTTTGACATCTCGTCCGACCCCGATTTGGCCGCAGTCGAAATCCAGAACAGGGTAAAGCTTGCGGAATCGAGACTTCCCGCGGAAGTCGTCCAGGACGGGATTTCCGTCGAAAAACAATCGTCGAGCAAACTTCTGACCGTCACTTTGTTGTCGAACGATCCCAAATTCGATGAAATATACCTGAGCAATTATGCGACATTGAATGTCCTCGATATGCTCAGGCGTGTCCCTGGCGTGGGCCGTGTCTCCAATGTCGGCAGCCG
>DEPW01000015.1:0-694 GCA_002358965.1 Bacteroidales bacterium UBA3382 | reverse complement strand
CGATGCAGATATGGGTGATGCCGGACAAACTCGCAAGTCTCGGCCTTACCGTGCAGGATATCCAGAGCGCGCTGCGCGACCAGAACCGCGAGGCAGCCGCCGGTCAGCTCGGGCGCGCTCCGTCCGAGAAAGGCGTCGAAATAACAGTCCCGATTACGACCCAGGGCCGTCTGTCGACAGTTACCGATTTTGAAAACATAGTCTTGCGTGCGAGCCCGGACGGTGCCATCATCAGGATGAAGGATGTCGCCCGTATTTCGCTCGAAGCGCAGTCTTACAATACAGAGAGCGGAATCAACGGCGGCAATGCGGCCGTTCTCGATGTCTACATGCTTCCTGGAGCCAATGCTATCGAAGTCGCTGAAAATGTCAAGGCGGAGATGGCTGCGATTAGCAAGAATTTTCCCGACGGCATGTCTTACAATATTCCGTTCGATATGACGCAGTACATATCGCAATCGATACACCATGTATACCGGACTTTGTTCGAGGCGTTGCTGCTTGTCATCGTCGTCGTCTTCTTTTCGTTGCAGAGTTGGAGGGCGACGCTGATTCCGATCGTGGCCGTCCCGATATCGCTCGTCGGTACTTTCGGAGTGATGTTGGTCTTCGGATTTACATTGAACCTGATGACTTTGCTCGGTCTGATACTTGCGATAGGCATCGTCGTGGACGATGCGATAGTCGTCGTGGA
>DEPW01000101.1 GCA_002358965.1 Bacteroidales bacterium UBA3382 | reverse complement strand
CGCCGCGGGCCTTTCTTTTTTCCGCTCCGGTCAGTGCGTGCCGGCGTGCCGATGCGGGCGCTGCGACGGGCCTGGCGGCACATCCCGGTGAATTTCATACGGTTGCCCGCAAATGTCTCTTGCAAAATTGTCCCTTGCAAGTCGCCTGCCTGTCGGCGAGGTGTCCACCACGGCGGCCTGATTCCGCTGCGAAATTCCGAACCCTCTGCCATACGGCGTTTCTTTGAAGTGACTGACAATCAGTGAATTGCTAAAATATCGGGATGGCTCAGGGTATCAATTTTCCTACCCTTGTCCATGTTGGCATTTCGGTAAAATACTCACAGTCAATTAGTTAGTCTTGCGGACGGATGGCAGAGGGTTCGGTTTTGATTCGGTCCGAACGGGTAAGCGTGCTTTCGCAGGGTCAGGGTAAGTGAGTATGCCGGCGGGTGGGGATAATCTTGCGGATAATCAATGAATTTTATTTTACTTTTCGGCCTCTCGTGCGTATATTAGATGAAATTCAAAATGAAAGGTGTTTTGTCCTCATTGTAAAAGTAGCCCGGATGAGGTTGATAAGTGATATAAGGCTGATGGAACTCTTGGCAAAAGGCGATTCATGGCCGCTGAGAGTGTTGATGAAAAGGTATGGTGACATGGTGTACCGTATGGCGGCAAGATTCCTTTGCGATGCTGTCGCGGCGGACGATATTACCCAAGAGGTCTTCATCAGGGTTTGGCGGAATGCAATGGATTACGACCCGACTTTCAAATTGTCGACTTGGCTGTACCGGATTACATACAATTTACTGGTAGATACAGCAAGACGGGAAAAAAACAGGATGGACGCTGAATCGGATTATGGAAGATTGTCCCGGAATACGGAAGTTTTTGTAGACAATGTGGACAGAGACGATTTCAAAAGATTGTTCAAAAGCGCAATCGCGAGACTGACACCTGCCCAGAAAGCAGTCTTCTGTCTGAAGGAGATAGAGGGGCTGCCGCAGAAAGAAATTGCAGCGATTACCGGGATGTCATCGGACTCGGTCAAAAGTAATCTGTATCTGGCGCGCAAGCATGTGAGAAGAACATTGGAAGCAAGGAGGAACGGGTGATGGATTATGATACTTTCATAAAGACTGAAAAAAAACGGATTTATGTGTTTCCAGGATCGTCAAGGAAATCAGTAATGCGTTCGTGCGGCTCGCGAAATGCAGGACGGCGAGGCTATATTGCAGCGGTTTCGGCGTTCGCTGCTGCCCTGATCGTATTTGCGACGGCTGTTTTCCAAGCAGGCGGAGTGTACGGAGACGGCGGAAATGTCATGGAGGCGAGCCGGGATGCATGCATGCCTGAAAGCAAGGAAGAGCTACGGATGAGAGCGGAAAAATATATGAAGATTAAAGCATACGGATATGAAAAAAGGTTTGGGAATAATTGAAACGGCGGTGTGCATGTTACTGGGACTGGCGGCAGTTAACTCCTGTGCCAGCGACTATTATTTTGTAAATACCGATTATTCGGATTGTCGCGGAAGAGTGTCAAGGACAGTGTCTTATGAAGACAGTTCGATGACTGCCGGTTTCACTGATGCCGGATGGTCGGCAGGGATGCTCTCCGAAGATGCGCAGGAGGCTAATGAAGCGAGGACTGTCCCTGAACGGGATTTCAAATATATTGCGAAAAAGATCGCGGCCTTGGGACATGATGATTCACTTGCGCTGTTTTTCAGTGCCTTCGGCATTACAGAGGACTTTGAAAGAAAACAGGGCTGGTTCGTTACCGAGTACAGATATTCGGCGACTTTCCCTCAATGCGATCTTCCTGCAGCCCCGATACAGGACTATATGGATGAACAAGACAGGAACATATGGCTGCGCGGCGAAGGCATGAATCCCGCCCTGAGCGGCTATGAGCTGATGTACAGGCTCGATGAAATCAATGATGACTTCCTTGAGTGGTACAACTATTCATATTTCAGTTACAATTGCGAAATCTTTTCAAAGTACATGGGAACCCCCCTGGCGGATATGCTCTGTAGGGCGAAAGACGATATCTTCGACAAGATGTTTTCCTCGGCGGAATATTTGGATATGATCGATGCCCGGATCTTCAGCGAAAAGGTGGATGAGTATTTTCACGGAACGGATTATCGCGAAATCTATGAAGCCAACATGGCAGAGCTGGACAGCATTTTCAACATCGGGCAGGACAGAGTCGACAGGTATTTCGGACAATATCTTTATTTTTCCGTAACGATGCCGGGAAGGCTCGTAGCTACCGATGCCAAGATTCATGACAATAACTCCGCGATGTGGTATGTTTACCCCATAAGGATGCTGGACGGGCCGCTTGAAATACATGCCGTCTCCAGGAAGGTCAACATATGGGCATGCGCAGTGACCGCGTTGGCAGTCGCGGCTGCGGTCTTCGTATTTTGTACTTTCCTGATAAGACGCAAGAGCAGATAAAAAAACGGTCCGCAATGCCGATTGGATACTGCGGACCGTAAATATGTGTCAGGGTTCGCTATTCGACGAACGCCAATATTTCGCCTTTTGCTACATTGTCGCCCTGTTTTGCACAGATAGCCACAATCTTGCCGTCGAAACCAGGAATTACTTCTTCCATGCCATAATATGCCTGGACGTAGCACATAGGTTTGTCAGCATCCACCTTTGTTCCGATATTAGGTGCCGTAGATGCATCGTCTACATCTACCTGCCATATTACCTGACCCTTTACGGGAGCCTGTACAGGTTTTGCGTTAGGGTACTTTTCTGTGATTTTTTCTATATCGAACTTAGGCATTTCGATTACAGGCCTTGTGNNTTTTGCACAGACAGCCACAATCTTGCCATCGAATCCAGGTACTACTTCTTCCATTCCGTAGTATGCCTGTACATAGCATATAGGCTTGTCGGCTTCGACTTTGGTGCCGACATTTGGAGCGGTTGACGCGTCGTCGACATCTATCTGCCAGATCACCTGTCCTTTCACAGGAGCCTGTACAGGTTTGGCATGAGGGTATTTTTCAGTAATCTTCTCGATATCGAACTTAGGCATTTCGACAACCGGACGGGTAATCACGACAGGCGCGCCGGCTTTCGCCCTTGCGGCTTCAAGGTCTTTCTTGAACCTTTCCTCCGCTATTCCGCTCTTGTAATCGAGGTACTGCCTTTCATGCATTGCATATTCGAAGAGTTCCTCGTCGTCTTCGCCGAGATCCCAGCCCTTTTCCTGCATGTCCTTGCGGTATTTGTCAAGCTCGTTAGGGAATGCGTCCTGAGGGTTGCCATCGTAAAACTCGAGGCCTTTGCTCTTTGCGAGTTCGACGATTTCAGGAGCGAGAGGTCCAGGAAGCTTTCCGGTCTTGCCGAGAATCATGTT
>DEPW01000066.1:3783-4272 GCA_002358965.1 Bacteroidales bacterium UBA3382 | reverse complement strand
TTTGCCGCGACGGAGAGACTCAAGGCCGATGCCGCCACAAAGGCGGCCGCAATTATGATTTTACCGAATCGCATAAATTTCAATTTTCAAATAATCCCATTTCTTCCATCTTGTCAAGCCTCATTTCCACCTGCTGCCTGATATCGTCATCCTCTCCGGACGGACGGTAATTGTCCAAAATACTTTCGAAAGTGGCCCTGGCCTGCTCCCATTCGTCCCTTTCGGCAAAAGAGTCTCCCAAGACTATGAACGCGCGCGCAAGGAAATAGGTCTGCCCTCCTGCACGGCCCGCCAGATCGTATACCAACGGTTCGACTTCGGCGAACTTGCCGGAATCATATGTTTCCTGTATGATGATATAAGCCGCTTCCGCCCCTTCCGGAGTCTGGGGATGTTCGGCGAGCGCATCCAGCAAAGGCGCCGCATGCTCCCTGTCCGACAAAGCTATGTAACTCTTGGCCTTCACATAAGTCAGCTCCGTAAGGGCGT
>DEPW01000066.1:0-3739 GCA_002358965.1 Bacteroidales bacterium UBA3382 | reverse complement strand
AAGATTGTCCGCCGCCGCGATAGCTCCCGCATGGTTCTTCAGCCTGTATTGCGAACGCATCACGCCCAAAAGGGCCGTGTATCTGTTGTTGTCCGAAACGGCTATGCCCTCGAGGGTGGAAAAGCCTTCGTAAGCCTGCATATACCGTTCGAGCCGGTAGGATATCTCGGCATAGTTCAATGTCGCAGACTCGGCAAAGGCCCCCTCTCCGATCTGCATCACCTTGTAATACGCATCCAACGCCTTTTCGTACCTTTCCAGCGACTTCTGCGACTCGGCGATGTAAAAATATGCCTGCGAGCGTCTCGCCCCGGAAGGATACTGCTTAAGATATGAATTCAACGACACGAGCGCGGCCTGATAGTCTCCTTTGAGGAAAAGCTGCTCGGCAGCCGCGAAGATCATATCCTCCTTCTCGTCTTCGGACTTGAGATAGGATTTCCCTATGCTGTCGATGTAGGCAAGATACCCTTGAGGGTTGTTGGATGCCGTGTAGATAGCCTCTATGGCCGCAAGCGCATCCTGCGAATAAATCGAAGACGGCATCTGCGAAACGACCTGCTTGTAACATCCGAGCGCCTTGGAATATTCCAGCCGGTTCCTGTACAGAGAGCCGAGCTCAATCATCGAAGCCGCTATGACCGTACTGTCCGAAGAGCGGTCCTTCAGCCCGAGGAAGACTTCCTCGGCCTTTTCATCGTCATCTATCTTCACATACGCCCGTCCGAGCTCGAACATCGCATAATCGTAATATTTCACATCCGGAGAGTATTCCCCGACCCTCTCGAGCATGGCGATTTTCTTGGCATCCATCGGAACGAGTCCGTACGAAACAGCGCTCTGATACAAGGGATATATATCCGTCTTGTCGTAAAACGAGTCCGCACAATGTTCATAAGCCTCGGCCGCACCCGGGTAATCCCCTTGCATGAACAGGCAATCCGCCAGCCTCAGCGAGGCCTCCCTGCGGTTGGACGAAGGCGACGACCCCAGAAAACGGCGGAAATGCTTTTCGGCCGAGACATAATCCTCCATCTTGAAATAATCATACGCAAGATTGTATTCCAGCATCCCGTACTCTTTCGTATACGCATACGCCCCGTCGGACAGAAGCCTTGAATTAATGTCCGCGGCCTTGTCGAAGCGGTCGTTCCGGTAATATGCCTCGGCAAGCCAGTAATCAGCGAGGAATGCCAGCCTGTCGCCGCCCGAAAGGGCCGAAACCCGCTCCAGAAGAGGTATCGTCTTACTGTACGAACCCGAAGATACCAACTGCATAGACCTGAGGAACAATGCCTTGCGAAAGCCCTCACGGGCCGAAACGGTAAGGTCGCCGATCTTCATGTAAGCATCTATCGCCGACGAATAGTCCTTGTCTGCGGCATAGGCCGAAGCTATATATGAATATATTTCATCCGATTTGGAAGAGGAGCTGTATTCGTCAAGATATGCCGTGAATCCGGACATGTCCTCGTTGACATCGAAAAGAAGTTTGGCATGATTGAACATCGCGTCCTCTTTGACGGCCTTGTCGAAATCCATCCCGGCGGCTTGCCCGAACGATCCCATTGCCGCCAACTTGTTGCCTGACTGGATATACGAATAGCCCTGATAATAAAATGCGGACTGGGCTATCGAATCCCGGACCGAAACGACCATGGAAAAGTCCCTTACGGCATCATCGTATTTGGCAAGTCCGTAAGCCACCATGCCTGCAAAATAGTAGTCTTCCCTGCCGAAATCCTCTTCGGATTCGGAAAACCGCTCGTAGAATTCGGCCGCTTCTTTGCTCTTGCCCAAGACCATGTACGCTTCGGAAATCATCCTTGCGGCATTCTTCATGTAATCCCCTTCCAGCATGGCGAAATCCTTGTCAGCGGCAGCGGCTACGGCACGGTAGTCTTTGAGCATGAAATTGCATTCGAGCAGATAGTACGAGGAAAGGGCCTTGAAGCGCATATCACCGACGCTTTCACCGAAGAATCCTGCAGCCGTGGAAAAATCCCCGCCCCTGTAATGCAGCCAGCCCAACGAATAGCATACCGGGGCGTACAGTCTCCCCAGCCGTACCCGTCCGTATCCGGCAAGCGAGGAAAACATGCCCTCCGCCTCGGAAAAATAGCCTTCCATCAGATACGAATAAGCCAACATGAAATCGCACTCATCGCGTTCACCGGCCGGAAGCGATTCCGGCTCCAATGATTCGAGAAGCCTGATGCATTCGCCGTATCCATGCCTGTCGAAATGATTGGAAGCCAGATAGAAAGTCATGAGGTGGACTGATTCCGAATAAGGAAAATCCCTTTTGAATGCAGACACTTCGGCTTCGGCCATGCCCGAGCCCGACCGTATCGAACTCAACACATAGTACGCCGCCAGCATTTCACGGTCCCGCTCTGCGGATCCGTCCAGAAGCCTCCCGAACTCGGCTTTCGCGGCAGCGAAAGCGCCTTTTTCATACAGCCTGACAGCCCTTCGGCAGTCCCTGTCCGGAAACGCCTCCACGGAAACCGCCCCGGAAAAAGACAGCACGGCCGCCAGAAAGACCGTCAAAATTCCTTTTATATCATCACGGCACATAATTTCACAATCATTCCAAAACGCAAAAATAAGGAAATATTGCTATATTTGCCCTATATAAAACATTTTCAGAGTTTTTTTATGCCAGAGCAGAGAACACCGATCGTGAGCTTTTCACACGCAGACATAGCCAACGGCGACATTCCCGTGATTTACGACCTGAACATGGACATCAGACCGGGCGAATTCCTGTACCTGCTCGGGAAAGTAGGTACGGGAAAGACATCCATCATCAAGACAATCATAGCAGACAATCCCGTAAGGAAAGGCCGTGCCACAGTTTTGGGCTTCGACCTGCGGAAAATAAGCCAGAAGGAAATCCCGATGCTCAGAAGGAAGATGGGAGTCGTCTTCCAGGATTTCCAGCTGCTTATGGACAGGAATGTCGAAGACAATCTGAGATTCGTGCTTGAAGCCACGGGCTGGAAAGACAAAGGGAAGAAGAAAAGGCGCATCGAGCAAGTGCTGAATGCCGTCGGNNAAAGGAACGCCGGATAATCGAGGTTCTCGATGCCGTGGGAATGACAGGCAAGATGCACAAGATGCCGCACCAGCTGTCAGGCGGAGAGCAGCAGCGCGTCTGCATCGCAAGGGCCTTGCTTAACAACCCCGAAATCATACTGGCGGACGAACCTACGGCCAATCTCGACAGCGAAACCGCCAACGGAATCATGCTGCTGCTTAGGAAACTCAACGAAGAGCTCGACACGGCCGTCCTGCTGGTAACGCACAACCGCCGGCTATGTGAAGATTTTCCCGCAAAAATGATGATCTGCGAAAACGAGGGCTGCCATGAACTGGAGTCCGCCCGCGAAATAGACTTCGAAATACTATGACACGCCGACAGAGATACGAAGGCATCACGCAATGGTTCCTGGCCAATATGCCCGAAGCGAAATCCGAACTCGACTACATGAACGGATACGAGCTGCTCGTTGCAGTGATCCTGTCCGCGCAATGCACGGACAAAAGGGTCAACATGGTGACACCGGCCTTCTTTGAAAGGTTTCCGGATGCCGCTTCGCTCGCCAGGGCAGGTTTCGAAGAAGTATTGGGACTCATAAGCTCGATATCTTTTCCCAACAACAAGGCGCGCCACCTGATCGGCATGGCGAAGATGCTTACCGAAAGGTTCGGCGGAGTAATACCCGAAGATGTC
>DEPW01000011.1 GCA_002358965.1 Bacteroidales bacterium UBA3382 | reverse complement strand
TATAGACTATCTGGGCTTCGGCTCCCACCGAACCGCCCAGTCCGATGGTCACCGAACTCGTAAGCAGGGAAGCCCATGTCTGACGGGGCTCTATTTTCGACTCGTTCTTCGACACGGCGAGCAGTACCTTGGTCACGCCATGTCCGACATCCCTCTTGATGAAATACTTTACCATGAGCAAAGACAGGAGCATCCCCACGCCTGGAAGCACAAGATAGATGAAACTCAATTTCCCCGTGCTTATGCCTGAAACGAAATGCGCAAGGTCTTCCACCATCAGCTTGAGCGCCACCGCAGCAAGCCCGCAGAGTATCCCGACGACCAGAGCGAGCATGACAAGCATCCTCTTTTCCGGTATCCTCTTCAGGGAAACCGGAATACGCCGCACCGCACGGCCAATGGCGGATTTAATCTTGCCCATCTGTCTGATATATTAACAAAAACGGAGCTGCCATGTCCGTCAGGCAGCTCCTTGTATTGATTTTCCGGAGAGTGCGGGAGCGCTATTCATCACCCTCTCCTTCACTGTATTGAGCGATATTGTCATCCGGAAGGGTATCGTCTCCTTCTCCCGACTCGCTTTCACCTTCGTCTTCACCGTTGAGCCAGTTCTCCACATCGTCGTAATCGTCGGTCTTGACCTTGACTTTGACAAGATAGACGGCATCCGGAATCTCGATGGTAACAGCATAGAAAGAAGTCCCGTCAGGCTTGTCATATTTCTGGATATCAGGAAAATAATCCGAGTAACCCTTAGGATATTTCTCGGCGAAGGCCTTTGCCAGTTCCTCCGACATCTTTTCGTAGCTGACAACAGCCCTCTTCTTGTTAATATCGCTATTCATAGTCCGATTAATTTTTAAAATTCACTTGTTTTCAAAATCCGCCGCAATTTTAGTACATTTTTCAATATGTCCTGCAAATTTAAGAAGGATTTTGTCAAGAAAATTTCAATGTTTCGCGAAGAAAAACGATTTTTGCCGTCTTTTGCGTTCCACATCCCGTTCCACAAACACTTTTCCGAGGCTTTTCGGGTCGAGTCCGGTGTAATACATCACTGACGAAGCGGTCATGGGGGTAGGCGTGAAATCCTGCACCTGATCCATATACAGGCCATGCAAAGCCGGATTGCGCGAAAGCCTGTCCATGTCTTCCATGGTGCAGCCGGGATGTCCCGAAATGAAGTAAGGAACCAGTTGGAACGGTTTGCCCGAACGGGCGACAATCCGGTCGAACTCCTTCCGAAGACGGACGAAAAGCCGGAACGACGGCTTGGCCATCAGCTTCAGCACATGCTCCTCGGTATGCTCCGGGGCAACCTTGAGACGGCCTGAAGTGTGGCGCAATATGAGCTGTGAAAGATATTCTTCCGAAGAATCGTCGACATATCCGTCCTGCGAAAGGAACAGGTCGTAACGGATTCCGCTGCCTATGTACGAGTGCCTGATGCCTTTCACGGCATCGACCCTCCTGTACAGAGCCGACAGCCTCCGATGCGAGAAATCCATGTTAGGACATGGCGACGGGAACAGACAGGATTTCCTTTTGCACCGGGTGCAAAGCTCTCTGTCGCGGCCTTTCATTCCATACATATTGGCGGTGGGCGCTCCGAGATCCGAAATGTTCCCGGCAAAGCCCGGGAGCGAAGGCAGGGCGGAGACCTCGCGGAGGATCGAATCCTCCGAACGCTCCTGGATGAATTTTCCCTGATGGGCGGCTATGGTGCAGAAGTTGCATCCGCCGAAGCAGCCACGGTGGGTCGTGACCGAAAACCGTATCATGTCGTATGCGGGGATGCGTCTGCCTTTGTATTTCGGATGCGGAAGTTTGGTATAGGGCAAATCATAGAACGAATCCATTTCCGCCTCGGTAGCCGGAGGATACGGAGGATTGACCCTGACGAAGCCGCTGCCGACAGGCTCTATGATGACCGGAGGGGCCATCATGTTGGCCGCAGTTTCGATTTCATGGAAGTTTCTGGCAAAAGCCGACTTGTCCCTGATACATTCCTCAAAAGATTCCAGTACCAGAGCGTCTCTGAGCCNNCGAGCATGTTGGCCGCCGTCTCTATTTCATGGAAATTGCGGGCAAAGGCCCTCTTGTCATCCAGGCAGGTCTCGTAAGACGCAAGCACCAAAGCCCCTTCGGGCACTTGTGCTCCGTCCATATAAAAGGCCGTCTGGGGTATCTTCCTCATGTCGCAAGGACGGCGGCGGGCTTCGATAGCCTTTGTCAGTTCGAGCATCGGCCGCTCCCCCATCCCGTAGCAAAGATAATCGGCACCGCTTTCCACAAGCACGGACGGCTTCAATGTGTCAGACCAGTAATCGTAATGGGTCAGTCTCCTCAAGGAAGCCTCCACGCCCCCTATCACTACGGGCACATCGGGAAAAAGGGATTTGAGTATCTTCGCATATACGGTGACGGCATAGTCTGGCCTCATCCCGGCACGGCCTTCGGGAGTATATGCATCATCGCTGCGGAGGCGTTTCGAGGCCGTATAGTGGTTGACCATCGAATCCATCGCGCCCGCATTCACGCCGAAATACAGCCTCGGTCTGCCGAGTTTGCGGAAATCGCGCAAATCGTCCCTCCAGTTGGGCTGAGGCACTACTGCCACACGGTATCCGTGGCTTTGCAGATAACGGGCGATAACCGCCGTTCCGAAAGACGGGTGGTCGACGAAAGCATCGCCGCTGAAGACAATCACATCTATGTAATCCCAGCCCAGCCGTTCGACCTCCTTGGCCGTGGTAGGGAACATATACGCCTCGGCGGACATGCTACATGCGTTCAGGCAGCCTGATGCCGAGGATGCCCATAGCCTTGACAAGCACCTTTGCGATATCCGAAATCAGTGTAAGACGGTAGGAAAGCACATCCCCGTCCGCTTCGCGCAGGATAGGCGTGTCGTGATAGTACTGGTTGAACTCCTTTGCCAGATCGTAGGCATAATTTGCTATGACGGCAGGCGAATGCTGAGAGACTCCTTCCTGTATCTTCGAAGGAAAATCGTTGAGCATCTTGACGATCCTGATCTCTTTGGCCGACGGTTCCACGGCAACCGGAAGCTCTCCCCGACGGACACCGGCCTGGTCCGCCTTGCGGAGGATCGATTTGATCCTGGCATGGGTATACTGTATGAAAGGTCCCGTATTTCCGTTAAAATCGATGGACTCGTTCGGATCGAAGAGCATCGTCTTCTTAGGATCGACCTTGATGATGAAATACTTCAGGGCGCCGAGGCCTATCATCTTCGAAAGGGCGTCGCATTCGGCATCGGTCATGGCATCCGTCTTTCCGTGTTCGGCCGTCATCTCCCTGGCCGTATCGTACATCTTCCGGATGAGATCGTCGGCATCGACGACAGTGCCTTCCCGGGACTTCATCTTGCCGTCAGGAAGTTCCACCATGCCATAGGAAAGATGATGGATGGAAGACGCCCATGGGAAGCCCAGCTTTCCGAGGATCAGCTTCAACACCTGAAAATGGTAATTCTGCTCGTTGCCGACAACATAGATATGCTCGTCAAGATTGAATTCAGAAAAACGCTGCGATGCCGTACCGAGATCCTGGGTGATGTAGACCGATGTCCCGTCCTTGCGCAACAGCAGTTTCCTGTCGAGTCCGTCAGCTGTAAGGTCGCACCAGACCGAACCGTCTTCGGCCTTTTCGAACACACCCATGTCAAGACCTTTTTGGACAAGGGATTTTCCGAGAAGATATGTCTGCGACTCGTAATATGTCTTGTCGAAGACTATGCCGAGCTCTTCGTAAGTCTTGTCGAAACCTTCATAGACCCAACCGTTCATCGTCTTCCACAGCTCGACAGTATCCTTGTCGCCTTGCTCCCACTTCACAAGCATCTGCTGCGCCTGCTTGAGTATCGGAGCTTCCTTTTCAGCCTCTTCCTTGCTCTTGCCCTGCGAAACGAGCGCCTCGACCTCGGCTTTGTAGAGTTCGTTGAACTTCACATAGAAATCGCCTACGAGATGGTCGCCTTTGATACCCGAGGACTGCGGGGTGATCCCGTTGCCGGCCTTTAGCCATGCAATCATGGACTTGCAGATATGTATCCCCCTGTCGTTTACGAGATTCACACGGATTACCCTGTAGCCTCCGGCCTTCATCAGTTCGGAAACCGACCAGCCGAGCAGTATGTTCCTGACATGCCCCAGATGCAAAGGCTTGTTGGTATTTGGTGACGAAAACTCCACCATCACCGTCTTCCCGTTAGGCTGCAACTGTCCGAAATCCTCGGCCGCCGTAATCTCGGCAAGTGCTTCGTTCCAGAAGACAGGGGAAAGCGAGATGTTCAGGAAACCTTTGATCACATTGTATGACGCCACTTCGGAAACATTTTCCGAAAGCCATTTCCCGATGG
>DEPW01000027.1 GCA_002358965.1 Bacteroidales bacterium UBA3382 | reverse complement strand
CCGGACGGTGTAGTCGTATCCGATTTCATCATAAGGCATCTTCTGTCCCGGCTTTACCTCGTCGATGGAAAGTACGCGGCAGGCCGTGTCGCCGATGCGTCCGTTGAAATTTATTCCCGGCGCTTCCCGTAACTTTTTCCTTTTTTTGTCGAATTCGTCATAGGACAGGGATGTCGTTTTCCCTGTCCACATCTTCGTCGAAAGTGTCTGCATCGGAGGAAACAGCCTGTAGTGTATGTCTTTTACGGATATGCCGTTGCCGGCATGATCGTTCCACACGGCGAACATCCCTCCGGCTATCGCCGGATCGCTCTCGTCGAAGACGGTTTCGCCCACATGGGCCGGCGTCCATGTGTCATAGAGGAAGCGTTCGTTGAGGAAATCGTAGTAATACCCCGCCGCAGGGACTATGTAGACATAGCCGTCGGGGATGCTTATCAGCCTGTAGCCTTGACGGACCATTTCTTCCGGGTCGGCGTATCCGTTGTACCATGCGTTCATGAGGACATTCTCGGATTTGATGGGCGTCTGTCCGTCGGCATGTGTGAGAGCTCCCCATATTACGGCCTGTTTTCCGAAACTTTCGACCAGTCTTATGTAGTGGTCGGTGAAGGCTCTGAACTGTTCCACGACCTGTTTGTCCCTGTTGCTGTATTCGTCTGTCCCGATATGCACTTTCGGGCCGACGAACACCGGGTCGTCACCTGACAGGTATTCGGTGAATAGCGAATCGGTGAATGTGTAAGTCTCTTCCTTGAAGAGGTCGAGGTGGTCCATGCCGTATTCGGTGCTGCCTATCGACGGCCGGTATCTCGTCAGGGCCAGCGAGTGCGCAGGGACATCTATTTCAGGGATGATTTCAACCCGGAAGGCCGCCGCTTCTTTCTGGAAATCGCGGAATTCCTCCTTGGAATACCAGCCGTCCCTTGCAGTCAGACCTGGAAAGTAATCGCTTTCAAGCCGGAACGCGGCATAGGTCTTGTCCCAGTCATTGCCGAAATATTGTTTGAACCCGTTGTCATTCAGATGTACCTGGAGAGTGTTCATCTTGTAGTATGCCATGATGCGCACGAGCTTGCGCAGATACTCCAGCGGTATGTATTTTCGTCCGCAGTCTATCATGAATCCCCTGATTCCGTAGTCCGGCCAGTCGGTAATGGTCCCTTTGGGAAGGCTCATGCCGTCATTCGCGTCGGCTATCTGGAGCAGGGTCCGTGTCGCCCAGAAGATTCCCGTCTCCGTCGGAGCGGAAACGGTGACTTTGTCGGATATGGTTATCTTGTAGCCTTCTTTCCCGAGGGCAGGGTCTTCGGCGATTTCGAAGATTATGTCCGCTTGCCCCGTAGTGACGGCAAGGCTATTGCCGAACATCGTTTCCCAGTCTTCGGAAAATGTCCGTGCTATATCCATAAGGGCCGCATCTTTCGAAGGGACGGAAATGCGGAGCCTGCGGTCTGCGGGAAAATCGCCGTTGCCCGTATCCCACTGTTTCAGTTCCGGGATTACGAAAGGCTTTTCATCGGATGACATCCCGTTTCCGGCGGATGCCCCGGCGGCGAAGAACCGACATGCCAGAATGAGAACGAATAGTGCGCGCAGGCGACAGGTGCTGATCTTTTTCATGGTTTTCCCGAGTAAATTTCCGCTAATTTACGAAAAATGTCCGGATCTTCCCACGAAAATGCCGCATGTCCCGGACTTCATGGATTTGCAGCCGCCTGCTCCGGAGGGATTTTGTAATCTTATTGTAACATTTTTTGTTGCGGCTTTTGGTTTTTCATCCCTATTTTTGCGAAAAATTTAATTTACATGCCGATGCCCATGAAAAGAACTTTGCTGGCCGCTCTTTTTTCCCTGATTGTCTGTGGAACTGCTTTTGCCCAGAAGGAAGCGGGGAACAAAAGGGATCTTGACTGGTTGCAGTCCTATATCGCGGATTCGTTGGACTACAGGGAAGAGTTGCTGACGCATCTTGAAAACCTTCCCAATATCGAAGTCGGAAAGGGAATAACCTTCCGTCCCAAAAACAATATGTACGAAATGACTCTGCGTTTCAGGATGCAGAACATGGTGGGGCTTAATTTCGGCAAGACTTTCGGCCTGACCGGTACGGACGCGCAGGTGAAGCGTCTGCGTCTCCGTTTCGACGGTTACATATTTTCCCCGAAAGTGATTTATTCGATCCAGCTCGGCTTTGCGGGCTACGATGCCGAGGTGTTGCCTAACGGGAACATGAACATCGTCCGCGATGCCATCGTCTATTACAGGCACAGCGCCGCGTGGAACATAGGTTTCGGGCAGACGAAGATCAAAGCCAACCGCGCCCGTGTCAACTCTTCCAGCGCCCTGCAGTTCGTCGACAGGAGCATCGTCAACAGCGAGTTCAATGTAGACAGGGATTTCGGCTTTTTCGGAGAATACAATTATGGCAGCCTGGATGGTTTCGCCCTTTCGGCGAAGGCTTCGGTGACCCTCGGCGACGGGCGTAACTGGAACTCGTCGAGCATTGCGGGCTTCGCGTATACGGGAAGGCTCGAACTCTATCCTTTCGGCCGTTTTCATGGTAACGGTGAGCTGATGGAAGGCGATGTCGCGTATGAGGAGAGTGTAAAGATGATGATAGGCGCTTCTTATCATTTCAATGACAACGCTCAGCGGCTTCAGGGGACGAAAGGTGGCGTGATGCCGGACGGGCAGCATAAGGACATCAATTCGTATTTTGTGGATTTCATACTGAAATACAGGGGGTTCGCGGCCTGTGCCGACTATATGGGACGCTATGTGGCCGACCCGTTCATCGAGGCGGCGGACGATTATGTGTTCACCGGTTCGGGCCTCAATGTGCAGGCGAGCTATCTTTTCGACGGGAAGTGGGAGGTGGCGCTAAGGAATTCCACGATTTTTACCGACAAACGGCTCTGGGGTACGGCCGATTATGACAGATGGAACCAGACCACGCTCGGCATTACGAGGTATCTGATAGGACATAGCCTGAAAGTCCAGTTCGATATTTCGTACAACCATTTCCTCAATCCGCTCGATCCCGGCTATGACAGGTGGATGATGCGTTTTCAGGTCGAATTGGGACTTTGATGTTTTAAAATTAAATCGATTTATGGAGGAAAGAATCGCGAATCCATTGTTGGAGAAAGCGTTGAGACTTGCATCGGAAGCGCACGCCGGACAGACGGACAAGGCAGGCGCGCCCTATGTCTTCCACCCCATAAGG
>DEPW01000028.1:1187-3540 GCA_002358965.1 Bacteroidales bacterium UBA3382 | reverse complement strand
AATTTTAAACAGCTTCTAAGTTGATAATCAGTTGATTGCTGAAATATCGAGATGCCCCAGGGTGTCATTTTTCCTACTCATATAACCGGGTAAGCGTGCTTTTGCCTGAGAGGTAAGCACGCCGGCAGGCCTTGGGGCAATCAGGAGCGGAGTCTTATTGTTTCGCGATGTTTTCGCGCATATCCGTATCGGCCTGGATGTTTTTCATGCGATAGTAATCCATGATTCCGAGATTGCCGTTGCGGAAGGCTTCTGCCATTGCGAGAGGGACTTCGGCTTCCGCTTCGATGACTTTGGCGCGGGCTTCCTGTGCTTTAGCTTTCATTTCCTGTTCCAGAGCCACTGCCATGGCGCGGCGTTCCTCGGCGCGGGCTTGTGCGATGTTTTTGTCGGCGTTGGCCTGATCCATCTGAAGGTATGCGCCGATATTCTTCCCGATGTCGATGTCGGCAATGTCGATGGACAGGATTTCAAAGGCTGTTCCGGCATCAAGTCCCTTGCGCAGAACTACTTTTGAAATGGAATCAGGGTTTTCGAGCACCATCTTGTGGCTGTCAGCCGAACCGATGCTGGATACGATTCCTTCACCGACCCTCGCAAGGACGGTCTCTTCTCCGGCGCCGCCGACAAGCTGTTTTATGTTGGCGCGGACAGTCACCCTTGCTTTGGCGATCAGCTGTATGCCGTCCTTGGCGACAGCGGTCACAGGCGGCGTGTTGATCACTTTCGGGTTTACCGACATCTGCACGGCCTCGAAGACATCGCGGCCTGCCAGGTCGATTGCGGCGGCCATCTTGAAATCCAGTACGATGTTGGCCTTGTCGGCGGAAATCAGAGCGTTCACTACCTTCGGTACATTGCCTTTTGCAAGATAATGCGCTTCGAGTTCATTCGCATCGAGCTTCAGCCCGGCTTTTGTCCCTGTAATCATTGCCATTACGATGATTCTCGGCGGGACTTTCCTCCATCTCATCAGCACAAGCTGCAACAATGAGATCCTTACACCTGAAATAAGTGCCTGGAACCATAGTGTCACGGGGAAAAACCATAGGAAAACTATGAGCGCTATGATGCCGATTGCCGCCCATAAAAGAGTTACTTGGATAGCCATGTCTGTGATTGTTTGTTGATTGACTGTATTCTGATTATGCTTTTGATTATGCTTTCTTTACGATGATTTTGTTGTCTTCGATAAGGACGATCACTATTTCTTCGCCTTCTTCGATGAAGCCTTCCAACGATTTTACCTCAAAGGACTTGTCGTTGAAACGGGCTGTCCCCATAGGGGCGAGCCTTGACAGGCTGCGTCCCCTGTCGCCCACTTCCAGGCCGTTGTCATGAGGATCCGTTCCCGCATGGCCCGTGATATCTGTCTTCAATTGATATTTTTTCCATGTCTTTGCCCTGAGGACATAGATTGTCAGGGCCGTGACCAGCAGTACATCTGCAATCAGCACGATTGTGCTTGTCGGTTCTCCGAAAGTCTTGTCTGCGTAAAAATACGAACCTGCGAGAGCACCCAGGCCGAGGATGCCGGTGATGGCGAAGCCGGGTATCAATATGATTTCAATGAAAAGGAGCAGGAGGCCTACGAGTATGAGTGCGATGATATATACCATTATTGCTGTGAGGTTTTTTCCAAATGTAAAGATATGAAAGAAAGTGTGAAAATCAAAGTTTTTCTACGCTTACTCCCTGAATGTCCGAAGCGATGAGCCTGCCTGCTATCGCTTCCGCTTCGGTTTTCGATTTGAAAGGCCCTATCATGTATATGGCGCCGTTCTCGTCCGAAGTGCGGATTATGTCCATCGGAGTACTGGCTTTGATAATCTGCGTTGCGGCTTCGTCAAGATTCCCGTCCTGGCCGGCGGCTATGTATATCGCATATTCGTCGGCGGCTCCGGTCTTTTCCATTTCGCGTGCTTTGGTGGTCGAGATTTTCTCACCGTCGAGATATGCGGTGACGAAAGCCGAGCCGAACCCTCTCGATTTCACCTTCCCGAGGTTGGACCGGGCTTCTTCGTAAGTGCCGAACAGACCTACCGAATAGATGTATTTTCCTGCAGAAGGATGTCGCATGAATACGGGGCTCAGGCCGTTGAGGTGTTTGACCCCGGCCGGGGAGGCGGATGCGAAAATCTGTATCTGGTATACAAGTCCGTCGGGAAGATCGTTGTTTTCGGCGAAGCGTCCGGTCGGCAATATCCGGAACGAATAGTCGAACTGTTCCACCGGGCGGCTGACCATGATTTCGATGTCCCCTCCCGGAGCGTGTCTTGAAAATACGAACCCTTCGTTTTCGTCCCTGGCCGCTGGAGCCTCTTCGGCCTGCGAAGCGGTTGCTGCCGTTGGG
>DEPW01000028.1:0-1180 GCA_002358965.1 Bacteroidales bacterium UBA3382 | reverse complement strand
AATGCCTTCGGCCAGCATCCCCATCTCTATCCTTCCCAACTTGCCGTTAAGCAGCGAGATTTCGTCCCGCAGCCGCGACATTCCGGCTTCGGCCTCGGTGATGTCTTCATACAGGCTTCCTTTCGCTGCGGCAGTTTCGGCTTTGCGGTAGTCGGAGCGCATCTCTTTCAGGCGTGCTTCCAATGAATCCGTACTTGCAGCTGCCTTGCGGATATCGTCGAGGACGGACAGATACTGTCTCACTTCCGGGCCTGTGTCTCTGCCTTGTCCGCCTCCGGAAACGGCGGCCGCATTCCCTCCGTCATGGACATCCAGCCTGCAAATGTTTGCCAGTCTCTCAGGATCCGGCACCTCCTTTCTGACCGGTACGGGCTCGTATTCCATGATATATACCGTGACACTGTCTCCGGATGCATCCCTGTCGGATACCAGGATCTGGTATCGTTCGTCTTCGCTGATTGCGAAAAAGATGTCGTTGTAGGGAGTCGAAAACGGGAAGCCGAGATTCTCCGCCGGCCCCCATTTTCCCGTATTGCCGTCCTTGCGCGAAACATAAAGGTCGTATCCTCCTATGCCGTAAAGCCCGTTCGAAGCGAAATAGAGGCTCTTCCCGTCAGGAGAGAGCATGGGATAGAGCCGGTTCCCCTTTTCGGAGGCTTCGTTTCCGAGTCTCTCGGGATAGCTCCAAAGCGTGTCATTGATCATGTCCGTGTGGAAGACGCTCCATTTTCCGTCCTCGTCCTTATCGGTAAAATATACGGATTTTCCTCCGTCAGGATAATAAAAGGCCGTCGGATAATCGCCTTCCCCTCCGTGCACGAGGCTGTTCGGCGCGAATCTCCACCCTCCGTCTTTCAGCGGCAGATAGTGGATGAATTCGGTTTTATGAAAAATCTTCTTGGCGATCACGGTCGGGGAAGAGACGAAACGGGTAAGGGCCAGACCGTTGCGGCAATTGACAATCTGTTCTTCCATCTTCATCAGCGCGAGGCTGTCGATCCCTGTCGTGTCTGACTGTCCGAGATATTGCAGTGCCTCTTCGAAGCGGTATTCCTTAATCAGGGAATCCGCCCTGTCGCCTTGGGCTTCGGCGCTCCATGCGAAAGTCAGAAAGATGAAAATAGCAGCAAATGCCAATCTATACATAATGTTCAGAATAGAAAATGGACAACAAATGTAA
>DEPW01000017.1:6423-6626 GCA_002358965.1 Bacteroidales bacterium UBA3382 | reverse complement strand
TGGAAAAGGGCGCGGGCAGGCTCATAAGAGATGCCGACGCTCGGGATACGCTGATGGGATATGCCACGGCGCTTGTAAAAGACAGTGCGGCCATCTCCGCTCTGGAAGACAACATTTACGGCATGGCACGCCCGCACGCGGCCGAAGCCATAGCCGCTGAGATATTTTCAATCTATAAAGAAAGGCGGTGACGATGGAATACG
>DEPW01000017.1:0-6395 GCA_002358965.1 Bacteroidales bacterium UBA3382 | reverse complement strand
GGCGGAATCGGGATGAGCGCCATTGCAAGATACTTCCATGCCAAAGGCCTTGCGGTAAGCGGTTACGACAGGACGCCGTCGGAAATCACCGCCGCTCTTGAGGCAGAGGGCATCCCCGTGCATTTCGAGGAGCTTCCCGAAGCCGTTCCTGCCGACAGGGACAGGACGCTCGTCATCTATACCCCCGCAATACCGGCTGACAACAAGGAATATGTCTTCGTCGGCGAAAACGGATACAGGATGCTGAAACGCTCCAAGGTACTGGGCGAAATCGCCAAAGGGAAGAGGACGCTTGCCGTGGCGGGCACCCACGGAAAGACGACCACGAGCACGATGCTCGGGCACATCTTCCAGTCCTCGGGCATAGGATGCGACGCCTTCCTCGGCGGAATATCGAAAAACTACGGCACCAACCTGCTTCTGTCCGACAGCGGAATAGTGGTTGCCGAAGCCGACGAGTTCGACCGTTCGTTCCTTCAGCTGTTTCCCGACACGGCGATTATCACATCCGTGGATGCCGACCATCTCGACATCTACGACGACCTCGGCCATGTCAGGGAAGCATTCGGGGAATTCGCCTCGCAGACAAAGCGCTGCCTCATAATCAAAGACAGCGTGGAAGGGCTCGAATACTCCTCGGGGGCAAAGGCATACGGATATTCGTACAGCACCCCGACGGATTTCTTCGCAAGCGGTATCAGGCCCCTGAAGGGAGGCTATTTCGGATTCGACCTCGTCTATCCCGGAGGAACGGTAAAGGACTGCACTGTCGGAGTTCCGGGAAGGCTCAATGTCGAAAACGGGATAGCGGCGGCGGCCGCCGCCCTCCTCAACGGAGTCGCCCCTGACAAGGTAAGGGAAGCGCTCGCAAGCTTCGCGGGAGTAAAGAGAAGGATGGACATACACCTCAACACTGAAAAATGCGCATACATCGACGACTATGCCCACCATCCCAAAGAGCTCGAAGCCGCAATCCGCTCCATACGGGACATTTTCCCGGGAAGACGGCTGACCGCCGTATTCCAGCCTCACTTGTACACAAGGACAAGGGACTTCGCCGACGGCTTCGCCGAGGCGCTTTCGAAAGCCGACAGAGTGATACTGCTGGACATCTACCCTGCCCGCGAACTGCCCCTCGCAGGAGTAAGTTCCGAAATCATCTTCGACAGGATGACTATCGCCGACAAGCTGCTGACCACGCGGGACAGGCTGATGCAATGCCTTGAAAACGAGGACATAGATGTACTTGTCACATTCGGAGCCGGGGATATAGACCGTTTCACCGGAAAGATTACTGAAATGCTTAAACGGAGGACAGGACAATGTTAAAGGTTTTGAAATACTTCATAATGGCCGCCTTCGCCGCCATGCTCGCGGCATATTTCGTCGTGGCGCAACGCCTCAATGCCGCCGAAAGCGAAGAGATAGTGTGCAACAACATCGACATCACCATCATGAACGGGGCGGAATGCGATTTCATCCACGAAGACTACATCGTCGGATATCTGACCGAACAGTACGGCGAATGCTCCGGCCTGCTGATAGATGAAATCAACTGCGCCAGGATAGAAGAACTCATAAAAGGCATCAGCGCGATAAAAGGGTGCGAGTGTTACACCGACAGGGACGGCCGGCTCAGCATAGATGTCTATCAGAGAGAGCCGGCAATCAGGTTCGAGACCAGCGAAGGAGCTATGTACTCCGATGCCGAAGGCTTCATCTTCCCCGTCCAGGGGAGCCATTTTCCCAAAGTGACTGTCGTGACAGGGGACATCCCTCTCGGCAACGATCCGTCGGCACTTACAAAGGCCGAAAAAGACTGGCTCGGCGGGATACTCGAACTGAACGGCTACATAGCAGGGGACGGGTTCTGGAGCAAGATGATCACACAGATAGCCATCGAAGAAAACGGAGACATCGTCCTGATTCCGCAGATCGGGGACTTCCGGATCTGTTTCGGACCCGTCAGGAACATAGACAACAAATTTTACCGCCTGGAAAAATTTTACGAGACCATCTATCCGTCCAGCGAGGGCAAATACCGGGAAGTCTCGGTCAAATACGACGACCAGATAGTATGTAAAAAGAAAAACACGATATAGGCATGGAAGAAAGAATCATCACCGTAGTCGACATCGGTTCATACCGGACAGCCGTATGCACGGCAAAAGTCGAAGGCAACAATTTCAGTATTGCGGCTTACAAAGAAGCCCCTTCCGAAGGCATAAGCCACGGAAGGGTCATAAATCCGTTGCGCGCAGCCACCGTGGTCAAATCCCTCATAGACGAAATCGAACGGGAACTGCGCATCAAGATCACGAAAATCGTCACCGGCATACCGGGATACGGAATCAACGGGGAAAATGTCTCCATCAGACACGACAGACCCGATCCTGACGAGTTCATCAGCGAAAACGAACTCAGGGAAATCAACGAAAAGGCGTACTCCGAGGACGGGAACGACAAGGTCTACTGCGCCATACCACAATCCTTCAGGGTCGGAGAAGCCATGGAAATCCCTTACCGCGATGTAATAGGGATGTCTTCGGAGAGCATCGAAGGAAAGTACCGGATCTTCACCGGCAACAAGGCCGTATTCGACGGCAATGAAAAGACTTTCAAAAGATTGAATCTGGAGATAGCCGGAAAATATCTCTATCCTGTTGCAAGCGCCACGGCCTCGCTGTTCGGCCAGGAGAAGCAGAACGGAGTTGCCCTCGTCGAATTCGGGGGCAACACGACCAATCTCGTCATTTACTACAAAAACATCATCCGTCACATTTACACTTTGCCTTTCGGAGGGAAAAACATCACCGAAGACATCGCCAACGAATGCAAGATCACATCCGCCCTCGCCGAAAGCATCAAAAGGGATTTCGGAAGCGCCATGCCGGAAAAACTTTCCGTAAACTCCGAAAAATCGCTGCAAATCAAAAGACAATCGCAGGCCGACATCGAAATCCCGGTAAAATACCTGGCCGAAATAATCCAGGCGCGATGCAAGGAAATCTTCGATGCCATACTTTACAAGATAGAAGAATCCGGTTATGCCGACCAGTTGAGTTCCGGCATTGTCCTGACAGGAGGCTCCGCCAATCTGCTGTGCGTTTCAGATTATCTCAAATCAATCTCGGGCTATACGGTGCGCAGGGCGATGCCTGCCGGAAAATTCAGCTATATCGGTTTCCCGAAACTCGCCGACTACTCCTCGGCTTCCCTGGCCGGGCTGTTCACCCTCGCATGGGAGGATTGCCTCGGACAGGAAGACGCCACCTTCATACCTGAAGACACCTGTGGCAGGCGGCAGGAAGACGACGCCGAGCCGGACGATGACCGCATCGCAGGACCGGACTCCCCGGCAAAGAGAGAGGAGGACCTTCCTGAATCCGGGCCTGCCCATGAAGCCGTAGCTGAGGAAGACTATGTGGACGACGAAGACGACGAGGCCTCGGACAAAGACGAAGGAGGCACCTGGATAAGCAAGATCATCCGCAGAAAGAAGAAAGAGGAAAAGAAAGAAGAGAAGAAAAAGGACAATTGGTTCGATACGCTCTTCGATGACAATGACAATGTTTAAATCAATACCGAATTATGGAAAGAGACGAAATGCTGGCCCCGAGCAACTGGGAGCCGAGTGACAATATAATAAAGGTAATCGGCGTCGGTGGCGGAGGATGCAACGCCGTAGAATACATGTTCAAGCTCGAAGACATCAAAGGAGCCGATTTCATAGTCTGCAACACAGACCGCCAGGCTTTGAAAAAAAGCGCCGTAGCCGCCAAGATCCCTATCGGAAACGAACTGACCAAAGGTCTGGGTGCCGGATGCGACCCTCTAAGGGGACGGAAAGCGGCGCTGGAGTCCCAGGAGACCATCAAAGAAGCTTTCGGAGGAAAGACCGAAATGGTGTTCATCACCTGCGGGATGGGAGGAGGAACAGGCACCGGGGCCTCACCTGTCATAGCCGACATCGCCCACAAGATGGGACTGCTTACGGTAGGAGTAGTCACGATACCTTTCGAAGACGAGGGCTACGATTTCATGTCGAGAGCCATCGAAGGCATCCACGAAATGAGCAAATGCGTGGACAGCCTGCTGATCATCAACAACCAGAAGATATACGAAGTTTACGGCAACCTCACCATATACGAGGCTTTCCCGAAAGTAAACGAGATACTTGCCACCGCTGTAAGGGGCATAACCGAAATCATCATGGACACCGGATATATCAATGTGGATTTCGCAGATGTTCGCAATGTAATGAAAGGCAGCGGAATGGCCCTCATGGGAAGCGGAAGGGGCACCGGAGACAACCGGGTGGAAGAGGCTGTCGAACAGGCTCTCTCCTCTCCTCTGCTCAATGACTTCGACTTGAAGACGGCACGGAATGTCCTCGTGAACATCCGCACGAGCAAAGACAAGAGCGGCCTGACCGCCAACGAACTCGGAGCGATAGCGCAATGCATCCAGAAATATACCGGAAACGCCCAGAACTTCAAAAGGGGCATAGTGTACGACGAAAGCGGGAAACTGAACGGAGACATCTGCATAACCATCATAGCCACAGGCTTTAACATGAACCTTCTCCCGCAGATTACCAAGCGGGACAGAGGAAACATCATCGTAATCAACGAAGATTACATGAGCACCACTATCAAAGAAAATGACGAACAACCGGAAGATGTAGTATCTTTGCAGCCTATGACGGAGGAAGAGGCCGGCAGGCAGATCATCGGAAAGACCGCCAACAACAATGTCCGCACTTTCCATTTCGACGAGCCTCCGATACTTGCCGTAAACGGCGGAAACGACATTTCCGAACTTGAAAACACTCCGTCGATCAGGCGTTCCAACTGGACACAGCCTGTAGATGTGGCATGATTTAAAACATTCTATATGAAAGACACAAAGACAACCAGGGTAAGATTCGCTCCTTCGCCGACCGGTCCGCTCCATATGGGAGGAGTCCGCACGGCTTTGTACAACTACCTATATGCCAAACAGCACGGCGGCGATTTCATCATCAGGATCGAAGACACTGATTCCCAGCGTTTCGTCCCAGGTGCCGAACAATACATCATAGATTCCCTCCGTTGGTGCGGAATCATACCGGACGAAGGCGTCGACAAGCAAGGGAAAGTAGTGGATACTCCGTCCGAAAGACATCCCCACGCCCCTTACAGGCAGTCCCAGAGGAAAGACATCTACCGAAAATACGCCGAACAGCTCGTAGAAGGCGGCTATGCCTACTATGCTTTCGACACTGCCGAGGAACTTGCCGCCATGAGGGCCGAAGCCGAAGCGAAAAAAGAGACATTCATATACAATCACCAGACACGAGGCCGGTTGAAAAACTCCCTCACGCTTCCGCGCGAAGAATGGGAAAGGCGCATAAAAGAGGAAAACGGCTGGACCATCAGGTTCAAGATGCCGGAAGACCGCACCGTACGGATGGACGACCTGATCAGGGGGCACATCGAAGTCAACACCGGTACACTCGATGACAAAGTGCTGTGGAAGAGCCACGACGGCCTTCCCACATACCACCTGGCCAACATAGTGGACGACCATCTCATGGAAATCACAGAGGTCATCAGAGGCGAAGAGTGGCTGCCGTCCCTCCCTCTGCACTACCTGCTGTACGAAGCGTTCGGATGGACGGACTCCATGCCGAGATTCGCCCACCTGTCGCTGTTGCTGAAACCGGACGGCAAAGGCAAGCTCAGCAAAAGGGACGGAGACAGATTGGGATTCCCCGTTTTCCCTCTGCAATGGGTCAACCAGGAAGGCGATATCACAAAAGGCTACAGGGAAGAAGGCTATCTGCCGGAAGCTTTCGTGAACATGCTTGCGATGCTCGGATGGAATCCGGGAGACGACAGGGAACTCTTCACGATGGACGAGCTGACCAAGGCATTCTCCCTTGAGAGAGTCATCAAGTCAGGCGCCCGCTTCAACCCGGACAAAGCCAAATGGTACAACAAGGAATATCTCCGGATGAAAAGCGACAAGGAACTCACCGGCCTCTTCATCCCAGTGCTTGAAAGCCACGGGATACAGGTGGTGGAATGTCCGAAATGCGCTCTGACCGCCGGTGCCGAACTCACCCCTCAGGGAGCGGACTTCAGGAACCGCATCTTCACCGCAGAATATGTGGAGAAGATTGTATCCCTCATCAAGGAAAGGGCCACATTTGTCGCAGACTTCTGGGACATAGCCTCATATCTTTTCGTGGCCCCTGCATCATTTGCAGAGAAGGATGCCGCAAAATTCTGGAAAGAAGAAAACTACACGCTTGCATTCCAGGTGGCTGACTTCATCTGCGGGTTCGACGGAGGACACGGTCCTGCCGGGCCTGAATTTACAAAGGAAGAAATCGAAGTTCCGATGGAAGA
>DEPW01000076.1:3902-4041 GCA_002358965.1 Bacteroidales bacterium UBA3382 | reverse complement strand
AGGCCACGGGCGGCCACGCCGTCTTGACCGTAGCTGTTCCGATAATTTGTCTGTGCCATGGATTTTTGACTTACAAAATATCGTGCCGTGATTTCAAGTCGTTGTAATATAAAAGTTTAATAAAAATTAGAGGGGGGGG
>DEPW01000076.1:0-3826 GCA_002358965.1 Bacteroidales bacterium UBA3382 | reverse complement strand
CACGCTCACCCCCTCCAGAACGCGCTACAAGGCCGGTAGGCGTGCCCACATCCCCATGTAGGCACGCTCATCCCCTCCAGAACGCACTACAAGGCCGGCAGTCTGCCTGTTGCGTACTTGATTCTATCGCCTCGTAGTACAACTGCTGGTTGGCATACACCATATTCTCGAGTGGAAACATCCCGGATTGTCCACCAAGGCCTCCGTTCTATCTGTGCTGATATTTCGGCAACAAGGCTGATTGCCTGGGAACTCACGGTAAATGGCGGGGCATATCCAGAATGCTTTTCCTTGTTCATACCTCATCCTCTTAATATGTTTTAATTGAATAATTCTCCCATTATCGTTTTAAAGATCTCTTCCAGCGTTTCTTCGTCCAGGACGGTTTCAAGCGGGAAGCCGAATGCGGCGGACGAGCCTTTGCCGTCGGTGCCTTTGCGGAATGTCGCCGCAGGGATGTTGCTGCCGCCGTATCGCATTATGGTTTTTCCTCCTTTTGCCGGAACGATGCCGTCCGGGAACTCAACGCAATAAATGGAGTCGTTCAGGGCGGAAGAAAACCGTCCTTCAATGCCTTTGAGCGTTTCTATGCCATAGAACCCGCCCTTCCCTGCAGGGCAGTCCGAGAGCCATTTGAAGCCGAGAACCTTTTCGGCAAAACGTGAGGCTTCTTCCATATATGTGCTGTCCGGTGCCATCCCTGCATAGATGCAGTCGTTGAAGTCAGTGCCGATATCGGCGCCGGATGCGATGATGTCTCCGCCAGCGTCATGGAAGGCTTCCAATGCTTCCATGAGCGGAATAGGAAAACACCTGTAATGCGTTCCGAGGATGCCTCTGCCCAGCGGGGTGGTTGCCTGTTTTCCGAGGATCAGGTCTATTGTTGAAAAACCGTTTTCCGGGCTGATGTTTTCATGTATTTGAGTATAGGCGTCTCGGCTCATGGAACAGAATGAGTATCCTGTTGCCATCAGGGCGCGGCCGTGTACAAACGGATAGTCGAAAGTATTTCCGGCTATCGTTTTTCCTTCATATTCATAGCCTGAGGCCCCGAATCCGGGGTTGTCGTCGTCTATCCACGGGATGCTGCGGCGGAATTCATGCTGTTCCCCGGTAAAACAAATATCTTCAATGTAGGGGACTCCGGAATCCCGTCTGTTGTTGAAGCCTCCGAGCAGTGTGTCGGCAGTGGCGAAATGTGCAGGAGGCGCTATGCGGTCGAAACCGTTCACGATGACGACGGTGCCTTTCGGCTTTTCGGCCGGGATTCCGACGCTGAGGATTTCCGAAGGGAAACTGCTGCCTCCCCGGTTGAAGGCCACGATTTTGTAACTGTGGATTTTCCCGCGTTCAATCCTGACAGTCAGAGACTCCGCATTTGTCCTGATGCCTTCGTCCCATGCGCCTCCGTCGATTCTCGTATAAACGATATAGCCGTCCGGTACGGCAGTCGGTTCGATTTCGTCGTATTCCGCCTTCCATCTCAATGTCACCGTGCCGCTTTCGAGGATTGCCGAAAAATCCTTCACCGGCAGAGGCTGTACGGCGTATCCGGCTCCGTACCTGTTCGCAAGGTATTTCAGGATTCCCTTATATACTGCTCTGGATACGGTGAACCTGAAACCGGGATCGAGCCCGTATCTCATGTCTGCAAGGTTCTGATGCGACATCGATTCAAGAAGCAGCATCGGCACCGGCGGGGTGCGGGCTTCATAGTACGATCTGTCCCACAGTTGCCTTCTCGACCATTCCGGCTCCCAGAGCGTCCGGATGTCGTTTACTGCCTGGCTCTGCACGGAATTGGCTAACTCGCGGGATGTCATGCGGTCTTCTCCAGTGTCGAAACGCTGCCTTCCTTCGCTTTTCAGGGTATGTATGGCGAGGGTCCCTATGATGGAATCGTTGGAAAATATTCCGGCATCCGAGTGGAAGGCGAAGGCCAGGTCTATCGGGACGCCGAGGCCTTCCTTTTCGGGATTGGCCTTCGAGCCTCCGCTGAGGCGGTCCACCCAATGGCCGCGGCACATGTAGTCGTCCTTGTAGTCGCTCTTTCCTTCGTTGAGGCTGTATACAGTACTGTCATAGCCTGCATATTGGAGCCAGTAGCGCGCCCCCTCGCACCAGCGCGGATAGCCCGAAACACGGCCTCCGCGCGCTATGCTGCCCATGCCCCCGCCGAATTTGACGGCATCGGCGGTGACCGCACCCTCGCTCTCGCCCGCTGTCAGGCTGACTTCCGCACCTGTGCCGAACATGAATGTGCCGAGATAAATCCATGTCCCTCCTCCCATTGTCTGGTCGACTTTGAAAGATGTCTCTCCGCCGGCATGCTTTACGGTATATCTTGCCTCCCTGCTGCTGCCTTTGACGGTCTTGTATGAGACATATACGGCGTATTCCCCTGGTTCGGGCAGCCGTGCCTTCCAAACGGCCTCGCCGGTAATCCGGACGGCTGTGCCGCATCTGAAAGGATTTTCTCCGGTACCGTAAACCTTTTTGTAGCCGAATCCTTCGCCGGCAGGTTCGGTTTTTCCCTGTGCCGAGAAACTTCCTGACGGATTGTGCCGTGAATCGTTGTCGATGACCGTCTCGATATCGTTGATATCCCTTTCGCGTGGCAGGAAGACATAAGCCCCGGCGTTTTCAAGCATCGGCACGAGGTACGGTATCACATATGATTGCGTATAAAGGTCTTCCACTGTCTGGAGCAGCCTTGCCCTCTGCCACTCCCATCTGTCGAGGGACTGTTCGTAATAGTATCCGTGGCTTTGCCATAGGGCTATGTGCCTTCCCTTGAGGCCGAGGTCCGCGTCCGCGACAGGGCTTTCGGCTGTGACTATGCTGCGTCTCGACGGATTGGGGTCGTAATTCTTACCTTCTTCGGCAGAGTATGCCGCATGTCCCGGATTGCCGTCGTAACCTATGGGCGTAACGGCATATCTGCTGATTTCCGAGCCGTTGGAAAATATTTTACCGACCCCGTATTGTCTGTATTTTGCCGGCAGCAGCCCTTCCGCTATATCATAAAGGTTGCGTATGTCTTCGCTTGTGAAAGGGAAGCCCGACAGTACGCGGTTGAAATAGATATCTGCTTTTCCGCCCCTTATCAGGACTTTTGAAACTTCAAGCCTTTCGATGCCGAGATATATTCCGTAATGTGCCTTTATCGAGTCGCACATTGGAGCGAAGAGCTCTTTCGTCGTATTGCGGCTCTGGGCGTATGAGGTAAGAGTCCCTAAGGCCAATCCGCTGAAAACCAGTATGAAGAGGAATGTGAGAGTCTGCCTTGTATTCATTTTCGTAGTCCTTGCAAAAAAGATTGTCTCATGAAATGATTTGAGACAATCTCTTTTTTTCTGCGAAGTTACGAAAAATTCGGCATTTACAGCCTTGTTTTGATTTCAGCCCATTGTGTCACTTTATGTGATTATCCGAAGTAATCTCTATTCTTAATTTTTTTACTGATGAGTTGTTAAATACGCTTAAGCTGTTGCTTAAGGCAAAATTTAAAACCATGCCATTTTCTAATTGATAGGTAATCAATGCAAAATAGCCATCACTTACATCGGTATAATCAATACTTGTGATTTCAAACGGAATGTCTTTCCCGAATTGTTGAGCTACCATATCTTTGATTTCTTCATTTAAGCTTTCGAAGCTTTCCGCTATTTGCTGACCATTAGGAGCCGTCAATGTCAAATTCTGATACTTCGGTTCAATCGTTTTCTTTTCTGAACAATTGGTTGTAAAGAAAATAGTCGATAATAAAATAAGTAAAGCAAACTTTTTCATAATACATTTTATTTTTTAGAAGCTGTTTAAAATT
>DEPW01000030.1:3556-3806 GCA_002358965.1 Bacteroidales bacterium UBA3382 | reverse complement strand
GCACAGGTCTTCATGGGAGATACCGGCAGCCTCGCCCTCGGAGGCATCATAGGCGTGGCCGCGATACTCATAAAGAAAGAGTTGCTGATACCCGTGCTTTGCGGAGTTTTTTTCGTGGAAAGCCTGTCAGTGATAATCCAGAGGGCCTACTTCAAATACACCAAGAAGAAATACGGAGAAGGACGGAGAATCTTTAAAATGACCCCGCTCCACCATCATTTCCAGAAGGAAAATGTGGACGCCGTCATCG
>DEPW01000030.1:159-3472 GCA_002358965.1 Bacteroidales bacterium UBA3382 | reverse complement strand
TAATAACATTGAAAATCAGATAATCATGAGCAAGATAACCATACTCGGAGGAGGCGAAAGCGGCACAGGTGCCGCCGTACTGGCCAGGGTGAAAGGATTCGATGTGTTCCTTTCCGACAGCGGAAGCATCCCGGAGCAGCAGAAAAAGAGGCTCGTCGAATGGGACATCCCGTATGAAGAAGGCGGACACACACTCGGAAAGATCCTCGATGCCGCCGAAATAGTCAAAAGCCCGGGCATCCCCGATACTGCTCCCGTAATCCGCGCTGCCAAGGAGGCCGGAATCGGCATCATATCCGAAATCGAGTTCGCCGGCCGTTACGACAGGGCGAAGAAGATATGCATCACCGGGAGCAACGGGAAGACGACCACCACTTCGCTCATCTACCATCTGCTTCAGCTCGCCGGCATGAATGTAGGATTGGGAGGCAATATCGGGAAGAGCTACGCATACCAGGTAGCCACCTGCGATTACGATATCTATGTATTGGAAATCAGCAGCTTCCAACTGGACAACATGTACGATTTCAAAGCCGACATAGCTGTGCTCACCAACATAACTCCCGACCATCTGGACCGGTACGACTACAAACTCGAAAACTATGTCCGCGCCAAATTCCGCATCACACGGAACATGGACAAGGACGACTGTTTCATATTCTGCTCCGACGACGAGATTACCGTCGGGCATCTCAACGACATAGTAATCAAGGCAAAGATGCTTCCGTTCACCCAGCGCGGCACCGTAGAGGAAGGAGCATATGTCGATGACGGCAGGATGGTCGTGAAATACGGAGCCCGCGAATGCCGTATCTTCCTGAACGAACTCGCATTGCAGGGCAGGCACAACCTGTACGACTCGATGGCGGCCGCAATAGCCGGCAAAGTGATGGACATCGACGACGAAAAGATACGCGAAGGGCTCAAGACCTTCAAGAACATAGAGCACAGGCTCGAAAAAGTGGCCACCGTCAACGGGGTGCTGTACATCAACGACTCCAAAGCCACCAATGTCAACTCGGCATGGTACGCCCTCGAGAGCATGGACAGGCCGGTGGTTTGGATAGCCGGAGGAACGGACAAGGGCAACGACTACGCCCAGCTTTACGAGCTTGCCGCGAAAAAGGTGAAGGCGCTCATCTGCTTAGGGGTCGACAACAGGAAGCTTCACGAATCGTTTTCCGGAATAGTCCCCGAGATAACCGACGCCTCCTCGGCGGAAGAGGCCGTGAAAAAGGCATACGGAATGGCCGAAAACGGCGATGTGGTGCTGCTGTCGCCTTGCTGCGCGTCTTTCGACCTGTTCAAGAATTATGAAGAAAGGGGACGGCTGTTCAAGGAAGCCGTAAGGAATCTATGAGTACGATCAAGGCATACGCGGAAAAAGTCTCCGACTGGGTCAACCGGAGCATTAAGGGGGACAAGGTGGTATGGATAATAGTCTTCCTGCTGTCCATGTTTTCGCTTGTCGCCGTATACTCGTCGAGTTCGTACAGGGCGGTGCAAGAGAATACCGACAAGATCGCCCTCTTCTTCGACCAGCTCGTATTCGTACTTGCGGGATGGGTCGCACTGCTCGTATGCTACTTCATACGGCCGAAATACTACCGTAAATTTTCATTCATAATCTACGGCATAAGCATTGTCCTGCTCCTGCTGCTGTTCGTAGACGACATTACGGTGATAAAGAACGGCGCGATAAGGGGATTGAAGTTCCCGGGCTTTACGATACAGGTGTTCGAGATAGCCAAAGTCGCCATCATCATCTACCTTGCGAGGGCGATGGAGATCTTCGAAATCAAGGACCTGAAGGACTATCTCATCAAACTGCTGCTGCCGATAGTGGTGACCTGCGTCCTGCTGCTCCGCGGAAGCTTCTCGTCAGCAGTGTTTACCGCGCTGATATGCCTTGTGATACTGTGGGTCAACAAGATCAACTGGAAATACCTCG
This sequence comes from Bacteroidales bacterium UBA3382, assembly GCA_002358965.1. GTDB lineage: Bacteria > Bacteroidota > Bacteroidia > Bacteroidales > UBA932 > Merdivivens. Next base: position 1,521 of record DEPW01000030.1, on the reverse strand, counting down.
CAATCACCTGCGCCGGAGGCATAGCCGTATTTGCCATTTGCTTCGGACTGTACTTGATGACCAAAGACAACGACAAACCCCTCTTCTCCCGTTTCGAGACAGCCGAATCCAGGATAGACAATTTCCTGCACCCTTCGGACGATGACAAGATGGCCGAACTGAGCGAAAGCGAAAAGCAGGCCATAATAGATGCCGAAAGGCAGTCGGAAAATGCTAAAATAGCGATACACGAAGGCGGAATCATCGGAAAAGGACCGGGAAAGAGCACCCAGCGCTACACTCTGTCCATGGCGTTCTCCGACTTCATCTATGCTTTCATCATCGAAGAATACGGAAGCATCATCGGAGTGCTGGTAATGTTCCTGTATGTCTGGCTTTTCGCAAGGTGCGGAAGGCTTGCCGTCAAATGCAAGACGACATTCGCCAGCACGACAGTGTTCGGACTGGGCCTGCTCACTACCTTCCAGGCATTGATGCATATATTCGTAAATATCAGGCTCATACCTATTACCGGGCATACTCTGCCGCTCGTAAGCCACGGAGGCACGGCCTTCATCATCTTCAGCGGGGTCTTCGGAGTGATATTGTCAATCAGCAAATCCATCCAGGAAATAGACCTCAACAAAGTGGATGTCGAACCTGCCGCCATCGAAAAAGGAGGAAAGAAAGATGAAAGCGATCATTAGCGGAGGAGGCACCGGAGGCCATATCTTTCCGGCAATATCCATTGCCGAGGCATTGAGGGAGAAAGACCCGGGATGCGACATACTTTTCGTAGGCGCCGAAGGGAAAATGGAGATGGAAAGGGTGCCTGCGGCCGGATACCCAATCATCGGCCTTCCGGTAGCCGGGCTTAAACGCAGCCTGTCGCCGTCCAACCTCGCCCTGCCTGCAAAAGTGCTGAAAAGCCTGAGGATGGCGAAGAAAATCATAAAGGATTTCGGTCCGGACATAGTCATAGGTGTCGGAGGATATGCGAGCGCCCCTACCCTGTGGGCGGCGCAGAGGCTCTCGATACCGACAGTAATCCAGGAGCAGAACTCTTTCGCCGGGCTCACCAACAGACTCACGGGAAAGAAGGCCCGCAAGATATGCGTAGCCTACGAAGGCATGGAACGGTTCTTCCCGAAAGAGCGCATAGTGCTGACCGGCAACCCGATCAGGAAGGGCATCCATCGCCCGTCGGCTGAGGAAAGGGCGGAAGCCGTAAGGCATTATTCCCTCGACAGTGCAAAGAAGACCATACTCGTCCTCGGAGGAAGCCTCGGTTGCGCCACTCTGAACGATACCCTGAAGGGATGGATATCGGCAGGGCGGCCCGGAGGTGACGGCATACAGGTCATCTGGCAATGCGGCAGATAT
>DEPW01000030.1:0-138 GCA_002358965.1 Bacteroidales bacterium UBA3382 | reverse complement strand
TATTATTTCGAAGGGGTCCGCTCGTTCATGGACGGGGCAGAGGCACCGGACATACATTATTCAGGATTCATCGACAGGATGGATCTCGCATACGCCGCGGCGGATCTGGTAATCTCGCGTTCAGGGGCGGGCACCATA
>DEPW01000046.1 GCA_002358965.1 Bacteroidales bacterium UBA3382 | reverse complement strand
AACAGGTTGCCGACAACGCTCATCGGGTCGTTGTCCTCGTCCGAGCCAATCAGCCTTCTGCGTTTCATCTCGGCTCCCTCCCGTCAAGGACCTCCGAAACGAATTCCAGACGGTTCAAATCCTGGGTATACCAACGCTGTTTGACCTGTTGGGTTATAAAACCTATGGCCGCCGAGAACAGGCCTACGACAGTGGTGGCGAATGCAACCTGCATGTTATAGGCCATAGAAGATATGTCGCCGGTTGAAAGCCCCACCAGGGCAGGCCCCATAGGAATCAAGGTCCCCATAAGACCGAGCATCGGACCCATTTTCGACAAAGTCTTTGACAAAGCCATATCCTTGTCCGCCGCAACCTCATAATCCGAGAGCAGCAGTTGCCTGCGAGGACGGCTGTCTGCGGAATCCATCAGCAAAACGAGGGTTTTGAGCAACGGGGATTTCGGATTTTCAGGAAGGGATTTGCGAAAATCGTCCAATGTCTCCGAAGTGAGGTTCATGATTTTTTCCCTGAAAACCTTGTCGGTCTTCCGTGTCTGCAAATATTGTCCGAAAAAATTTCCGAGCAGAAGCAGCGAGCGGAGGAAGAACAGGATAAGCAAAACCACCACCGGTACGAGCAGACCGGTGGAAATCCAAAAAAGAATGTCTGAAATGTAATTCATAAATCAATTATCTTTAATTTTTATTTTCATTATTTTTCTGAAAGGCCTTCCTGCGGCACCGGTTTTCCATCCGAGCAAGGCGAACATGGCCACCAACGCAAGTACGCCGGCAAGCGCAGTATAGTCAACGCTTTCCACTCCGGCAACGGCTGTCTGACCGTTCACAGTGGCTATGACCGAAACAATCGCAGTGATTACATTTGAGAGGAAAAACAGTTCAAGCCTCGTCTCCTTGTCGGGAAAAAGTCTTTTCAGCCCGAACGCGCCAGCCGCCGCAATCACAGCCACGGCTGCGCCGGTGCCCCAGGAAACGGCCGGAAACGGGACTCCCGGAAAAGAAAATATCATAAACACCGTAAGACTGAACAAGACCGCAAAAATCAGCACGCCCGGAAACCAGCGCAATACTTTGTAAACAGCCACGGTACCCTTTGTCAATCTTCCGGAAGTCATCACCCGTGCGGCCGACATGCAGAAGGCCAGCTGAACGATTACTTCGATACTTATTATCACTGCCGTATCCAGCATCAGCTGCTGATCCGACAGCCACATCTCTATCTGCGAGCGCGACTGTTTCACGGCAAGAGGCCAGACTGCTCCCGTGAACACTCCGGCCACGGCCGCCTGGACAAGCACCGACCATCCTTTGTGCCAAGTCTGCTTGACAAGGAAATTAAAGCAGACAAGAATCATCAGAACGAGTACAAGAGTCCGCATGGCCTACAATCCCGATTTTCTCCGGCGACGGATAAGCAGCCCGCCGACAATGAAGAGAGCTATTACCAATACCGCAATCAGCGCATTGCCTATTACGGCCGTCCGGCTTTCAGGGTCGGGGCGAACCGTCTCCTTTTCCAGCACTGTGCCGTCGGAGATGCCGGATCGGACTTCCCTTATGTCCTTGATCGACGCTTTGTATTCGTCCGCACGCTCCTGTCCTATATTGGAAGATATGAAATCCTGCAATTGCGGATTGTCGCATACCAAACCCGAGCATGAAGGGGCGAATCGTTCGACCAGGTCGGCATGCGTCCCGGCAAGGGACGAAATCTGCGCATCGGATGCATCCCACAGACCTTTCCTGGCAGACTCGAGCATGACCGCAGTCATCTCCTCCAAGGCAGCCGGATTTACGGCTTCGAAATGCTCGCGCACTCCGAGTCCGTAACTGTCCTCGATGTATATGTCATATATCTCATTCCACATACGGTCGTCCACGGCTGAAGGCTTCATGACATTCCAGCCGAAAGTGTTTTTCACCGTCTCGGCTATGGCGTCCGCGTCGCCGGCGCCGCCTTTCATTTTTTCGGCTATATATGAAGGGTTGAAAATGGTAGTCCTGCTTTCGATACCGATGGCTTCCTTGAGTTCCTGCATCCTGACACGGCTGCGGTTGCGATAATCGCTCAGATAGGCGTCCGGATCCTTGCCCGTCACTTCGCGCACGGCAAGGTTTAGACCTCCCATGAACTCATAGACATGGTCGAGGCTCAAGGCGCCCCATGTATTGCTCTGGCGCGGTTGAACGACTGCATCGGTCCTCGAAAGCGCGGCCTCGAAAGCATACTCGGCAAAATCCTGCCAACCGTCTTCGCTGCCGTAATACGCCCCCATGTTGTTAAGGTATGTACCGGCTATTTCGTCTTCGGAATCCCAACGGTCCGAGGCTTCCACCATCCCTTGTATGCCGGTCCCGTAATTGCCGTTCACACCGCCGAAGACCCTGTAAGATGACATTTCGCGGGCCTGCTCAGGAGTGACGCCCTTGTCCATCAATATGCGTTCCGACTCACGGACACCTTCGGCCACATTGTTGGCAAAACCGTCGTCTTTGGCGGCGGCGGCCATTTTTACCGCCCTGTCTATCAGGAACAGGCGCGAAGCAGCGATATCCCTCAACTGGCCGCTCGTCTGCACGACGACATCTATGCGGGGACGGCCAAGGCGTTCGGAAGGGATAAGCCTTATGTCGGTCACCCTGCCGAATGTATCATAAATCGGCTCTACGCCGAGCATGTACAATATCTGGGCTACCGTAGCCCCCTCGGTCTCTATGAATTCGCTGCTCCAGAGCGTATAGCTCACCTTGCGCGGAATGGAATCGCCGTGTCTGCTACGGTATAGGTCGATGGTATTTTCGGCCAGTTTCACACCCTTTTCCCATGCGGACTTCGTAGGTGTGGCCTCGGCATTTATCGCGAACAGGTTCCTGCCCGTCGGAAGCACATTGGGATTCGCAACCGGATCGCCTCCAGGCGAAGGAGGCACATATCCGCCGTCCAAGGCGTTAAGGACACTCTCGAGTTCCGCCGCAGGACTCTCGCGAAGCAATTCCCTGTAAGCATTCACATTTTTCAGGGCGGTTTCGAGTTCAGACACGGAGCGTGCAAATTCAGGATCCGACGATGCCATCGAAGAGACTCCGGCAACGGTGCGCATGAACTCGTCCGTGACCGTGCCGTCCCCGGACAATATCCTGCCTATCATTCGCTTGGCCCTGTCGGCATATCTTCTGTTGAAGGCCGAAAGGTCTTTCAGCAACGAATCATCGGCCTCGCCTTTTGAACGGTCGATTGCGAAAAGGCCGTAGGCAACAGGATCCGTGCACATCGCATAAACAGTCGAGACCAGATATTCAGGCTCGTATGCCTCTCCAAGGACATACAGACGGCCTGTCACCTTCTCGGAAGCGAGTTCTTCGGAAAAATTGCTTATTCTCAACACTTCATCTGCGGAATAGGGCTTCCCGGGGATGGTATCGAGACCGAGATCCGAACTTATGCCCATTTCCGTCACAAGCGACTTGATTTTCAACGACAGGGCATCGGTTCCGCTACCGGCCTCGAGAGCCTCGGAATATTCCGAAAGGGCATCTTCGAGTTCCCTGTACAGTCCCCTCACCCCGCTTTCGGTGAACGGCGCGGTAAGGTAAGACTGAAGGCCCGCGTATGAGCGGCGTTTGGCAATCACGCCTTCGCCCACATTGCCTATGGTATAAAGATACAGGTGAGGGAGGGTTCCCGTCAGTCTGTCCGGCCAGTCAAAACGGCTTAGCGCCACTTGCTTCGACGGGGTGAATTCAAGACTGCCGTGCGTACCGAAATGCACGAGGGCATCGGCCCCGAAACCGTAACGCGCATAAAGGTAAGCCGCTATATAGTTGTGCGGAGGGGCAGCATGTGTACCGTGTACCATCTGGAAATCATTGTCACCTCCCCCGGCGGCAGGCTGCGGCATCAGCAATACATTGCCCAACCGTATCCTTGCCAAGGCAAGTTTTCCGTCCCGGGACATATAAGGGCCCGGAAAATCCCCGCCGGAGGCTGTGACCGACTCATAAAGTTCCTCAGGGAGAGCCTGTTCCACCCATGAAGCATAACTTTCCGCATCAATCCACTGAGGGTCGCCTTCGTCCATGAAACGCGAAGAAGCGCCCCGGGCGTAAGAACCGAAAACCGCCCCATGCCTGGCTATGAGTTCCCCGAGAGCCTCGGCAGAAGACGGAAGCCCTTCCACATTGTAGCCTGCATCCCGTAAAGACACGAGGAAGTTGTACAAAGACGGCACGACTTCCATTCCTCCGGCCGTCAGGGCGTTCTGCCCGGGCCCTTTGAAATAGAACACGGCTATCTTCTTCTCGCTTTCCGGTTTGGTCTTCAATGCCACGTACCTGTCAACGGTCTCGGTAAAATCCTCCAGGCGGTCCGGAATGGCCGCAAGATATTGCAGTCCGTCTTTGGAAAGATAGTGTCCGAAAAGAGCGAAAGGACGGATTGCGCCGTCTATCTCGGGAGTAACTATGCTCTGCGACATGAAACCTCCGCTCATTCCCATGTCATCTGCTTCCCAGTCTTCCACGAGAGCATTGACGTTCAACGGGGAAAACAGGGGGATATTCCGCTTTCCGAGATAATCCACGACGGCATCGCCGAGCCTTCCGTGTGCCATATTTACAATAGCATCCGGCGCAATCGAATCAAGGGTGCCGTCCGAAAAATAAGTCCTGATGCTCCGTATCGGATATACCATATTGCCGGAGGCTTCCAAAGACTTGACAAGCTCCGAAGGCTCACCCATCTGCCCCGTCACAATGATACGCGGAGCGTTTTCCTTATAAAGCCCGTTGG
>DEPW01000088.1:5776-5909 GCA_002358965.1 Bacteroidales bacterium UBA3382 | reverse complement strand
AACCCGACCGAACTGATTTTCGGGAAAGGACAGATTGCAAAACTTTCCGAGAGGATAGGGAAAGGCACTAAGATATTGATGACTTACGGAGGAGGCTCCATCTTCAGGAACGGAGTCTACGACCAGGTGAAAA
>DEPW01000088.1:5464-5758 GCA_002358965.1 Bacteroidales bacterium UBA3382 | reverse complement strand
AGCCCTCGAAGGCTACGATATCATAGAATTCGGCGGCATAGAAGCCAATCCGGACTACGATACGCTGATGAAGGCGATAGCCGTCTGCAAGGAAAACAAGGTGGACATGATATTGGCTGTAGGCGGAGGCTCGGTCATTGACGGGACCAAGTTCATTGCGGCCGGCGCTAATTTCGAAGGCGACCCATGGGATTTCCTCATCGGCAAAGCCCCTGTCTGCAAGGCCCTTCCGTTCGCATCCGTACTGACGCTTCCGGCCACTGCGTCAGAGATGAACAACGGCGCGGTGATTTC
>DEPW01000088.1:1336-5458 GCA_002358965.1 Bacteroidales bacterium UBA3382 | reverse complement strand
CCTTCCACAATCCGGACGGCTTCCCGATCTTCTCGATTCTCGACCCAGCCGTAGTCTTCTCTCTCCCGAAGAGACAGATCTCAAACGGCATAGTAGACATTTACGCCCATACCTTCGAGCAGTACCTGACCACCTGCATCCATACGAAAGTCATGGACAGATGGGCCGAAGGGCTTCTGACGACTCTGATAGAGCTGGCTCCGGAACTCCTTAAGGACGAACGCAGTTACGATGTATGCGCCGACTACATGCTGACGGCTACCATGGGGCTCAACGGTTTCATTGCCATGGGCGTGGACGAAGACTGGTCCACCCACATGATCGGTCATGAGCTGACCGCCCTGCACGGCCTCGATCACGGAGTGACCCTCGCCATCGTCTTTCCCGGCGTGATGAGCGTAATGCGCAATGAAAAGCGCGGCAAGCTCCTCCAGTACGGCGAGCGCGTGTGGGGCATCAGGGAAGGTTCCGAAGACGAGCGCATCGATGAAGCCATCCGCAGGACAGACGGATTTTTCCGCTCCGTCGGGATGAAGACGCGCCTTTCCGAACATGGAATAGGGCAGGAGACCATCGACATCATAGTGAACCGTTTCCGCGAGCGTCGCTGGAATCTCGGCGAAGGTGGCATCGTCACTCCGGACAAGGTCGGGCAGATACTCAAGGAAAGACTTTGATCGGGAGCTATGAAGTTCATATCGTGGAACGTGAACGGCCTCAGGGCATGCATGGGGAAAGGGTTCGAAGACTCTTTCCTCGGCCTTGATGCCGATTTTTTCGCACTGCAGGAGACCAAGATGCAGGCAGGACAGCTCGACCTCGAATATCCGGGGTACGAGTCTTTCTGGAATTATGCCGAGCGCAAAGGCTATTCGGGAACGGCGGTTTTCACCAAGCACCATCCGCTTTCAGTGGCCTACGGCATAGGCCAACACGAGCATGACCGCGAAGGCCGCGTGATTACCCTGGAGATGCCCGGGTTCTTCTTCGTCAATGTGTATGTCCCGAACTCCCAGGACGAACTGGCGCGTCTGGACTATCGCATGAGGTGGGAGGACGATTTCCGAAAGTACCTTCTGGACCTCGATTCGCGCAAGCCCGTGATCGTCTGCGGCGACCTGAATGTGGCGCATAAGGAAATAGATTTGAAAAATCCGAAAGCCAACAGGCGGAATGCCGGGTTTACCGACGAAGAGAGAGGTAAATTTTCCGTCCTGCTCGAAAGCGGCTTCATCGATACTTTCCGCCACTTCCATCCTGATGACCAGGGGCAGTACTCCTGGTGGTCGTACCGTTTCCGCGCGCGCGAAAAGAATGCCGGCTGGCGCATCGATTATTTCCTCGCATCGCACCGGCTCGAAAACCGGCTTGTTTCGGCCTCGATCCACCAGGAAATAATGGGCTCGGACCATTGTCCCGTAGAGCTGGTCCTGGATATTTGAAAATCAGAACGATATCGGACCGCTTCCGAGCATCTCGTCACCGTCGTACCAGACAGCGAACTGTCCCGGGGTTATTCCGCGCTGCAAGTCTTCGAAGATGATGTACAGGCCGTTTTCCCTCATTGCCAATATGGCATCCTGCAGAGGCTGGCGGTATCTTATCCTGACTTTGTAGCGGCGGGTTTCGCCGGGTTTCATTTCAAGGTCCCGGCGTATCCAGTGTATCTCGTCTTTTGCGATCGACAGTGCGGGCCTAAGCAGGCCGGGATGCCTGTCGCCTTCGCCTACATAGATGGTGTTGCTGACGGTATCCGTGGCTATGATGAAGACAGATTCCTTGTGCCCGCCTATGTTGAGGCCTTTGCGCTGGCCTATCGTGTAAAATTGCACTCCCTGGTGTTCGCCAATGGTCTTGGCGTATATCGGTGCCGGTGAGGCTCCTTCAAGTCTTTCGGCACGCCTTTGCCGCCTGGAAGGCTTGCGCCATACGATAGCCTCTTTGTCATATGAAAGCGGCTTGCTCAATGCTTCCAGCAGGCTGTCGTCCGACGCCTGTATGGCTTCTTGGTCGAGTTTGCCGTCATTGCGCAGGCCTGCCTTCAGGCTTTCGTATGTCTTTTCTCTCTGGATGTATTCAGTGCAGGTGTCATAGTAAGCCGCAAATACTTCGACGACATCTCCGGTGCGGCTCTCGATCTTCTGCTGAAGGAAAGTCGGAAGGTCGATTTTCCCGACGAAGCATATCCCCTGCGAGTCCTTTTTGTCTGCGGACGGCAGCTCGGCGGCAGCGGCTATTTTCCTGACTTCGGGTTTGAGCAGATGGCCTATCGGAAAGAGGGCTTTTGAAAGTTGCTCCTGGGACAGTTGGCAGAGGAAATAGCTCTGATCCTTGTTGGGGTCGCTTCCCGCAAGTATCCTGTATACTGTCGAACCGTCCGGAGCGGCGAGTGTCTCTTTCCTGCAATAATGCCCGGTGGCTACCATGTCGGCGCCCATTTTCATCGCACAGTCGAGGAAAGCGTCGAACTTGATTTCCCTGTTGCACATCACATCCGGATTCGGGGTGCGTCCCTTGGCATATTCGTCGAACATGTAATCGACAACCTTTTCCCTGTATACCTTGCTCAGGTCCACGAAGTAAAACGGTATTCCGATCTTTCTTGCCACAAGTTCCGCCACGAACCGGTCTTCTTCCCATTCGCAATCACCGTGAAGCGTCCCCGTGGTGTCATGCCAGTTCTGCATGAACAGGCCGAACACATCGTATCCGGCTTCTTTCAGGAGCAGGGCGGCAACGCTCGAATCCACACCGCCCGACAAACCGACAGCTATTTTGGTCTCTTTGTTTTCCATACCCGGCAAAGTTAGTACAATTTCAAAGCAAAAACACCTTTCGGCCTCCATATTATTCAAACGGAATGAAAATTGCAGTGTGACTTCGCGCTTGAAATACAGACGGAACCAATGGAACAGAAGATTTTAACCATCGATTATACCGAATATTCTTCAATAGACGAGCTTTCAGCGGATGACAGGGAGCTGGTGCTTGCCGCCCGGGAAGCCACATCGGGGTCTTATTCCCCGTTTTCACGATTCATGGTCGGTGCGGCGGTGAGGCTGGCTGACGGCACTGTCGTCAAAGGCGCCAACCAGGAAAATGCGGCCTTCCCTTCAGGGCTTTGCGCCGAGCGTGTCGCCATGTTTTATGCCAACGCCGCATATCCGGATGTGCCTGTGGAAGCTTTGGCCATCGCGGCTTCGCAGCACGGAGAGTTTTGCCGGATGCCTGCCTCTCCTTGCGGTGCCTGCCGTCAGGTGATGGCCCAAGTGCAGAAGCGTTCCGGCAAGAAGATGCGCATAATCCTCGCCGGCAGCGAGAAGATTTACATTTTCCCGTCGGTGGATTCGATCCTGCCGCTGATTTTCGACAATCTGGACTGAAAAGCCGTTTGAAAATTTGTACGGTTATCCGCAAAATCACCCCTTGCAAGTCGCCTGTCTGTCGGCGAGGTATCTCCTTTCAGTGGCCTGCCGGCCGCAGATGCCTGCTTTGGGGTCACGCCCCGACTTAATTCAGATGTCTTATAGGGTGTTGATATACAATAGTTTATAAGTGTAATGATTTTTTATGGGTGTGGATTCCGAGGGGTTCGGAACCCCCTCTGCGCCACAGCCAAATTTTGGTACATACATCATTAATTATTGATTTACAGTAAGTTGCGGTAATAAACATTAAGTCGGGGTGTGGATTTGTGCCTTGCAGTCCCGCTTATGCCACCTTGCGCCCCGGCTTCCTTGCACATCCGGCAAGAGGGTTCCGTCAGAAACTGAACCCTCTGCCATGTGGCGCTTCTGCGAAGTTGCTGACAATCAGTGAATTACTGAAATTTCGGGATGGCTTAGGGTGCCATTTTTCCTACCCTTGGCCATGTCGGTGTTCTAGTAAAATACTGACAGTTAACCAGTTAGCTATGCGAGCGGATGGCAGAGGGTTCGGTTTTGATTCGCTCCGGACGAGGTAAGCGTGCTTTCGCAGGGGAAGTGAGTACGCCGGCAGGCCTTGGAGGTAATCTTGCGGACAATCAATAATTTTTTTTTGTAATACCGGAAAAATATCTACCTTTGCAATCGGGTAAGTCATACACGACCAGCTCCCGCTGAACTCCCCCAGGGCCGGAAG
>DEPW01000088.1:0-1299 GCA_002358965.1 Bacteroidales bacterium UBA3382 | reverse complement strand
GGTGCGATGTATCAAGCTTACCCATTTTTTCGTTTAAAACAATGATGGAGATGAAGGGAGGACAGAAGCTGGAGAATGTCTATCATGTCTGCACGGACGGGATGTCCCGCGATATTTTGTTCAAAGACGACAAAGACTTTGTCAAGGGCATGAATGCCGTAGCCGTGTGTAAGCAGTCATCAGGTATCGTCATCCTTTGTTTCTGCTTGATGTCAAATCATGTACATTTCATACTGAAAGGACCTTATGAAGAATGTGTGCGTTTCATAAGGCTTTACAAGCAGCGTGTGAATCTCTTGCTGGGTGGAAAGAATTCCGACATATCCGTAAGGCAGGTCGATACACCGGATTATCTCAAAAACGCAATCGCATATGTTTTGCGCAATCCTGTGGCAGCACGTTTGTCAGTGATGCCCGGTGAGTATCGTTGGGGTTCGGGAAGCTGTTACTTCGCAGATGCTTCCATACATGGAAGACGCTTGCGGAAAGTGTCGTCTGTCGGCATTGCAGAAAGGCGCAAATTGTTCAATACTCGTGAAGTTTTGCCCGACAGCTTTCGCGTTTGCTCGGTATTGATCTTCGGCTGCTGCAACATCTTTTTTGACCCCGGGATGCCGATTCCTGAGGTGGTGAGGTGGAAGTGAGGTGGAAGTGAGATGGAAGGGAGTTCAGTTGTCGGCTCTACATTGCCCCTCGGAAAGGCCCGTAGCGCTTCCTGCAATGCTTCCTGCCGCCATCCCTGCGGCTTTGCCGGCAGCGTGGCCGGTCGACCAGGCTATTTGCAGATTGTATCCGCCTGTGTCTCCGTCGAGGTCGAGGATTTCGCCGGCGAAATAGAGCCCCTGGACGAGTTTCGATTCCATTGTCTTGGGATTGACGGCATCGGCAGNNCCGCCTGCCGTGATTACGGCGCGCTCGTATCCGGTGTAGCCGTCAATGGCAAAATCCCATTTTTTCAGCGACGCGGCGGGACCATAGCGTTTGATGTTGGCCTTGTTGGTGGCGGAGAACGCCCTGGCGATAGATGAAGGCAGGAGTTTTTCCAACCCTCCGGCGACGGCGGAAGTCCTTTCGGAAGCGAGCCTGGCTTCGTCCAGAGCAGGTTTCAGGTCGATGCGCACCATGACGGACGAACCTGATATCAGAGCCTTGACTGCCTTACGGCTTACTCTGAAACCGAGTGCGCCCTCGATGCCCCCGTCGGTAAAATCGAGTTCCCCGGTTTCTTCCTGCACCATATTGCCGTCCACGTACAGTTGCATGCTTATATTTATAAGGTGTAATCCACGAAGCCACCTG
>DEPW01000102.1 GCA_002358965.1 Bacteroidales bacterium UBA3382 | reverse complement strand
GCACGGATGCATCAGGAAGGCGGATTCCGTCAGAAACCGAACTCTCTGCCATACGGCGCTTCTGCGAAGGGACTGATAATCAGTTGATTGCTAAAATATCAAGATGGCTCAGGGTGCCATTTTTCCTACCCTGAGCCATGTCGATTTTCAAACAATACATTGACAATCAGCTGGTTAGTCACGCACATAAATGGCAGAGGGTTCGGTTTTGATTCGGTTCGAACGGGGCAAGCGTGCTTTCGCCGGGGAGGCAAGTACGACGGCTGGCCCTGGGGGCTAAAGGCACATCCGTGCAGTACAAGGCACATCCGTGTGCGCGGTGGTGGCGCCGCGCACTTCACCCCCCCCTTTCCGCAGCGCACTGCAAGGCCTGCCGGCATGTTCGCTCCGCTCAGTCAGTGTTTGACTGAAATTTCAGCCGCACCGCATATTTCCGTCGAAACCTCGCCTATCCATCCGGCCCGGAAGTTCACGCCCGTGCATACCTTTATGAAGTCGATATATGCCAGCCCGGCAGGCTGGCCGTCGAAAGTTACAGCATCGCTGATTCTGAAACGGTTGACCGGAGATGTCCCTGCCCCGTCCGTTCCGTCAAGCCCCTCCCGGTCGATCGGACTGAAATTGTCGGCATATCCCCATTCGTATTCATGGTTCACCCAATAGTTAGGCCCTGACTGCTCGGTATTGGAAGCGAGGCATGTCCCGGTCAAAGTGTATGAATCCTCCTTTATCCAAGATGGATAGTAATATTCCTGGGTATGCACTCCGGATATGTAATCGATCACTCCGGCGTTTCCGAGATTATCGGTCCACTGTACCGGCATCCCGGGAGCAGACGGCCTGTAATATGTCACCTCGTAATCGCACAATGTTTCCGGCTTTCCGTATTCGCTGCCCTTGAGCTCGTACCATGTATCGTTCGGAAGACCGTCCCCGTTTTCATCCTGCATCACCCACACGATGCCAGGCTCGGAAGAGCCTTTGTAGGAGTTGCCCGTAAGCGTGAAATCGTATCCTCCCGAATTTTCCACACTATGGTCGAACCCGAGGATCAAGTAGCCGCCAAAACCGCCGAGAGACACATATTGTCCGGCCCTCATCCTTCCTTCCGCATAAGCAGCCGCCTCTTCCATAGTGGTCGCCGAATAGCCTTCGTTGATGAATTGCCCGGGAGCCGGGACATATCCGTAGACCTTGTTCCACTGCGGATTTCCCGTAGCAGGCCTTTTGTATGTGCCTTCAGGAGGGCATACATTGATTGTAAGGGATTTGCTTACCGTCGCATAGGCATTGGACATAGTGACCACGGCTTCGTACATGCCTTGACCGGAGGCAGCGAAGACATATTGGGGCTCTTCCGAAGACTGCACTTCGCGACCGTCTATCTTCCAGGTGTATACCGCCCCTTCACCGTTCCTGATTCCGTATGGCCTGAGCCTGATGCTCCTTCCTACGGCGACATTGTAGACATCACTCTCGAAAGCCCATTCGAAAGGAATTTCCGACGGGTCGAGCACATTCACAGTAAACTGTATGCTGTCTGATCCGTCTTCGTTGCTGACAGTAAGCGACATGGAGTAACTGCCCAACTGTTCGCCCACAAAAGTGTAACTCTTTCCGTCGGAGACTTCGTTTCCGTCTATCATCCACGAAAACGAGGCATCCCCGCCGTTCTTAACGACCGGAATGATTTCGAGTTCACCGCCTTGGGGAATATCATATCCGCCTTCCGGGACATTCAACGATATGACAGGAACAAGCAATCCTGCCACATCGATCCTGAACTCTTCCGAATCGCTTCCGGCATCGTTCGACACCGTAAGCATGACATAAATGCTGCCCGGGTCGGCGAACACATGCCTGAAAACGGCATCGGTGGAAAGCACCTCGTCGCCGGAGCGCCATTCGTATTCCGCTCCGTCGCCGTTTTCCACGGAAGGGTCTATGACAAGTAATTTTCCCACTTTTACGGTGTATATGCTCTCATCGAGACCGATGACGGGCGGAAGTCCTTTGTCCTGTACGCAGGAAAGCGCCGGCAGCGCAGCCGACAAGATTGCCACTGCCCTGAAGATGCGTCGGAGAGATTTGTGTAGGGTATCCATTTTTTCGAAAAACTGTTTACGGTTCGGGATTATTGTCCGGCAGCAGCGTGCCTGACAATGGCTTTGTGGTGAAAACGATGTGCGCCGGGATGTCGCCCGTGGTCACCGACCATTTCAGACGGCCGTCCGCTCCGAAGCAGTGGAGAGTGCCCGGACTCACATAGTCTTTTGCGTCTGTCACGAAAAACTCGCCCGTGACGCGGTTCACGGCTATGCCGTAAGGCACCTGTATCTTCGCCTCAGTCCCGTCTTTTATGAAATTGCGCGTCACAATGCTCTTGGTAGCGGTATTCCATATCGCGTATGAGATTTCGTGCCTTCCGGTGATATAATTGAATTCGGAACTCACCACATAAAGGGAATCGCCGGCAAGCGCCATGGCACTGTTAGGCAGCAAATCGAGAGTGTCCGTCACACGGTCGGCATGCGTGTCGATTATGAAAGTCTTCGACGGTACGGCATAATGGTCTCCGCGCGATGAGACATACAGATTGCCGTAATTGTCCGGCTGCACTTTGTCAAGATTGATGCCCACATCTATCTTGTAAAGCTCCTCGAACGAATCCAGATCTATCACCGATACGGTGCTGTCATAATCGGGGGCCCGGTATCCCCCTGAATTGGCGACATAGAGCTTGCTGCCTATCACGGCCATCTCTTCAGGCTGGTATCCGACAATGCACGAGTCCACTATCTTGAGGGAGGCCGTATCGATTTTCGCGACAAAGCCGATCCTCGCGTCAGAATCTATTTCCACCGGACCGGCATACGCGCTCACATAGGCGTAACCGTCTTTGAACGCAAGATAACGGCAGTTGGGAACGGCTATCTTGGCCACATGCCGGGCCGTCGCCGCATCCATGATTTCGACATAATTCGAACAGTTGATCACAGCCCACAATTTTCCTCCGTATATCTTCAGATCATTTCCGACATCGCCCAGATCCTTTACCTCATCGGGATTGCGCTCCCCGTAGATATTTCTGTGATAGCTTCCGCCGGCATAGCCGTAATAGTCCAGAGAGGCCTTATTGCTTCCCATGTTCCCCTCATTGAGCAGAAAGAAGCCGGCAATGTCCCCGCTGATGCTGTCCCAGGGATTTACGACTACTTCCTGTTCGTCAAGGATGACATCCTCCTTTCTGCAGGAAAATGTGGCGAGCGCCATTGCCAAGGCCGCCGCGATGAATATCAGATCGGTTTTTCTTCGCATTTTTCCAAAAAAAAATTTAAAATTAAAACGCAAGGCTCACCGTCAGCCGGAAATTGGTTCCGGGCATAGGGTACCATTTTACCACTTCGTATTGTTGATTGAATATATTGTTCACATCGAGGGTAGCGCCGAGTTCCATCCCGTGGGCAAGGGCGAAAGTCCTGGAGAGCGAAATATCGCTGGTATACCACGGCTGTATGTAATTGACCGGTATGTTGCCGCCGAGCATCCACCTCTCGCCGGTATATATGAAACTGTAATTCAGGCTCCATCTTCCGTATGCGCAATTCACGATGACGGAACCGCTGTGGACCGGCACATATGGTATCTGATCCCCGTAATAGTCTTCGACCCCGGGGCCGAAATCTTCGCCTTTTTTCTCGGGTGTAAAGTCCTGCGCCCTCTGGAAGGTGTACGACAGCCTTGCCGTGACATCGACCTTCGAGAAACGGAAAGACGGGGCGAGCATGATATCTACGCCCTTTATTTCCACATATCCGAGATTCACCATCGTCCATACCAACTGGTTTGAAGTCGGAGTGGCTATGATCTTGTCCTTTACGGTATTGTAATATGCGTCCACACTCGCGGCGATGCCGGCGAAGACCCCTTTTCCGAAAGTCTTCCCGTAAGCCGCCCCGATATTGTACTGGTCCGTATACTCCGGCTTGAGGTCGCGGCTGCCCGCCTGCACATAGTAGAGATCGTTGAAAGTAGGCATCCGGAATATCTTCTTGTAAAAAGCCCTGAAAGTCAGGTCGGTCTTTTTCCACGGACGGTATGAGACGATTGCCGCCGGGGCGAAGACCCCTTTGTCTTTGGCCGGCAGGATGTCCTTGCGCTTGCCCATATCATGCACATAGGTGTACAACAGGCTGGCCTGCAAGTCCAGTCCGCAATCGAGATTGAACGAAGTGGCCACAGCTCCGAGGGCGGTGATCCTTCGCGGCTGTATGAAATTGGCATTGAACATGTCCGTGCCGCAAGCGTCCAGACGGTTCCACTGTAAATCGGCCGCCACATTGATGTGCCAGAAGGTGAAAGGCGAAAACAAATGCGAAGTGGAAAAATATATTTCCTGCTGCCAATAACGGTTGTCCACAGGCTGCACGGTGCTTTCGGGAGGCATGACATAATTCATATAGTCATTGGAGTATTTAAGTCTGAAACGGTAACTGTACCGGCTGCTTACGGTCTGCACAAGCGAAGACTGGACGAAGAGATTCCGGTCTTTCTGCCTGTCTTCGTTCAGGAGCGAAATCCCGTAATCCTCCTTTACCGCCGCCCCGGGATAGCCCCTGTCGGAATTGTAAAAATATATTTTCGCATCCCAGGTCCCTCCGTTTATCTTCCCGAAAACGGCAGCTTCGGCCCTGACGGAAAAGACATCGCCGTTACGGCGCGTTTCGGTGGTATCGTAACCTCCGCCATGCCCTTTCCTGCTGTAGGTGAACTTGTATTTTCCCGATGTGTTCATCACCTCAGCATTCACGGACGCGCTTATGCGGTCGTCTACTTTGAAGTCCCATGTGAACGACCCGTCGATAAGATCGAAAGAGCCTGTACGGACCTTGAAACCGAATGCGTTTTTCCTCCCGTCGGCGAAAACCGGCCTGCGGCTTGTCATGTAAAATGCGGCGGCGGATGCAAAATCCTTGGCAGACTGGAAAATATCGCTTTTCTGCCCGTTGTACACGGAAATCATCTCCATGTTGTCCATCGAGAACCTTCCGAGATCCACCGTACCGTTCTGTGCGTTGCCTATCTGAACCCCGTCATAGAAGACGCCTACGTGCTGGCTTCCGAGACTCCTCACATTCACGGTCTTCAGCCCTCCTATGCCTCCGTAGTCCTTTATCTGCACTCCTGAAAAATACCTCAGGGCGTCGGTAATCGAGTTCCCCCCTAACCTCTTGAGTTCCTCCCCGCGCAGAGTCTGCGAAGGGATGATTTCGCTTTTCCTGACTGCCACGACTACCGCGACATCCAAAGTGTCCCGGACGGTTTCCGGCGCGTCCCACCCCGTATCCGTGGTGTCTTCCTGCGCATATTCACGAACAGACGGACGGAAGCCTTCGCAGGGATACGCGAAAACCGTCGCAGCCGCCAAGAACGCCACGACACAGGAAAATATGATTCTCTCATGCAGATGTGTCTTCATTTTGCCATTGTCTTTTCCCATTCTCCGCAGGATAGGGGCATCGTTTGTAAACCGTCCAAACGGCTACCATCGCAACGGCAGGTCTCCTGGCTCGTTCCGGCCGCAACGCCTTCCCATCTTCCGGCATCCGCCGATGCTTTCAGACAGTGGCTTACGAGTGTGCGGCCTTGCCCGTTTCTGGGCAGAACTCACAGTAGCGGGAACTGCATCCGGTTTTCACGGATTTCCCTTTTATCCATCGACTCCGGCCGGAGTCTCTGGAACCGTTACGGGCGGCAAAGATAAGGAATATTTCGTATTTTTGCACCATGAACACGGAAAAACAGATCGTACGGGCATCGTACATCAGCACGATAGGCAACGGCTTACTCGCCGCCGCAAAGATCGTAACCGGCTTTGTCTGCGGAAGCGCGGCGGTCGTGGGAGACGGCATAGACTCGGCATCGGATGTAGCGATATCCGTAGTAATGATTGTCACTGCCAAGATAATGGGGCGCAAGCCGAACCGCAAGTATGTCTACGGCTATGCCAAAGCCGAATCCATCGCCACGAAGATACTGTCGATGGTGATATTTTTCGCCGGAGCCGAGATGCTGGTGTCCGGCATCAGGCATCTGTTTTCCGAAGAACCGAGGACGATGCCCGGAGCGGTCGCGATATATGTCACGGCGGCATCGATACTTTGCAAATATTTCCTGTCGCTATACCAGACGAGGGTCGGCAGGAGGACCGGATCGTCGATGCTCATAGCCAACGGCATCAACATGCGCAACGACATGGTAATATCGCTGAGCGTCCTGGCAGGACTCTTCTTCTCGTTCATACTCGACATGCCGATACTCGATTCGGTCACGGCGCTTGTGGTAAGCTGTTTCATAATCTGGTCCGCCATAAGGATCTTCATGGATTCGAATGTCGAACTCATGGACGGCGTAAAGGATGTTTCGGTATACCAGAAAATAGCCGATGCCACCGAAAAGGTCGAAGGCGTCAGCCATCCGCACCGCATCAGGTCAAGGAGCATCGGCGGCAAGTACATGATCACCCTCGATGTCGAAGCTGACGGCAATCTCACGCTTTCACAGGCTCATGCGCTCGCCTCGCAGGTCGAGAGGAATATCAGGGAAACCATTCCGGAAGTATATGATATCGTGGTACATGTAGAGCCTTTCGGCACTCACCCCGAAGATGTTTTTGGAATTTCATGACAAATCATTAACTTAGCAGTCTGAAATCAAACCATATAATCTATCTTATTATGGAAGTGTATAACAATACGCCTTACAATTCGCCTTGCCCTAAGACCTGGCTGGCAGAATCAATCCTTGCCACTATCTTCTGCTGCGTACCATTCGGCATCGTCGGCATCGTCTATGCCGCACAGGTAAGTTCGAACTACCATGCCGGACGATATGATGAAGCCTACAGGGCAAGCAGGAATGCCGGAAAATGGACGAAGGTTTCGTTTTTCTGCGGACTTGCAGTTTACCTGATTTACATATTGATGTATGCACTGTTGGGGGTAAGTGTCCTGACTTTGGCCGGACTCGACTACTGATAAATCATTAATGATCACAGGGAAGCAGGGCATATGGACAGCTATCGCCATAGTTGTCGTATTTTTTGTGTGCATCTACACAATAGCCGACCCGGAAACAGGCGTATTGTTTCCAAAATGCCCGTTTTTCGCCCTTACCGGCCTGCAATGCCCGGGCTGCGGCTCTCAAAGAGCCATACATGACTTGCTGCATGGACATCCGGGCGAGGCGTTAAGACATAATGCGCTGCTGGTTGCCTCCATCCCATTCCTTGCAGTGCTGGGTGCAGCCGAAATCACAAGAAAAAGCCATCCGAAATTCCATGCCGCAATAAACAGCCCGAAAACAGCAATAACAGTCCTCGTCGTGGTAATCGCATGGTGGATCGTCCGTAATATAATAAGCATATAACCGTGGAAAAGAAAGAATTGAGAAAAACAATATCTTCTCTGAAAAAACAGTGTCCTCAGGAAGAACGGCTCAACAGGTCAAAAACCGTCATAGCCAACCTTGAAAGCAGCCCGGAATACATTGAAGCCCGCAACGTGCTTTGTTACTGGTCACTGCCAGATGAAGTCAATACGCACGACCTTGTAACAAGGGCGGCGGCTTCCGGAAAAACCGTTTTCCTCCCCGTAGTCAACGGAGACGACTTGATTATCAGACAGTTCACAGGGCTGGACAAAATGCACGACGGCGAATCCTACTCTATTCCGGAACCAAAGACAGGCTCACGCGAAGCATCCATAGATGAAATAGACCTTGTAATAGTACCGGGGGTCGCATTCGACCGGGAAGGAGGCCGGATGGGAAGAGGGAAAGGCTTTTACGACAGGCTGCTTGCCGGAAGCCATGTATGGAAGACAGGCATCTGTTTCGATTTCCAGTTAGTAGGCTCGGTGCCGAAAGAGCCTCACGACATACTTATGGACAGGGTAATATCGGAAACTTTCACCGGACGGTGATCGACGACGCCCATTCGGCGAAAAAATCATAAGTATACTCGAAATATTTCCTGTATCCCGGACACAGCGACGAGATACGCTCCCCGTTTTCGAGGACGACACTCCTGTGGACGGGGCAGTCGCCGCTACAAAGACGCAGATACCGGCACGAACGGCATTTTCCCGAAAGCGAACTGAATTTTTCCGTTTCATGGCCGTATTCCTTCTGCGACGACATGATTTCGGCAAGAGAGGCGCCTTCAAACATACTGTCACCGAGCGGACGGGTCAAGTGGTCGCAGGCATATACAGCGCCATCCGTTTCGACCGACGGACAAGGGGGGCAGCTGCGTCCCAGGACGCACAGATCCGGTTCCATGCCCGCATGCAGGGCCAATGTATTGTCGAAATAGTTTACGAAGATCCTCCCTATGTCCGAAATCTTCCAGAGGTCGAAGACCCCACACAGGAAATCGCCCCAGTCCTCCCCTTCCAGCCAACCCGACGGGCCTTCCGCCACGGGCAGGAGCTGGATATATTCGAGGCCGGCATCTTTCAGGAAGCCGTAGACCTGGGCCGGAAAACCCACATTGTGCCTTCCGACAGCCACCATGGCATTGATCTTCACATCCGCATCCTGAAGCAGCCTTATGCCGCGCATCGTCCGCCGCCACGAGCCATCGCCACCGACAGCACGCCTGGGAATGTCATGCAAGGCTTCGGGACCGTCGATCGAAACCCCGCAAAGAAAACCATGCCCGGACAACAGGCGGGCAAGAGTTTCCGTGACAGCCGTGGCATTGGTCTGCAGGATATTGGCTACAGGGCGGGGACTCACTCCCGTACGGAAGAGTCTTTCCTGCAATCCGAGCGCTTCACGGAAAAACCCCTCGCCG
This sequence comes from Bacteroidales bacterium UBA3382, assembly GCA_002358965.1. Taxonomy (GTDB): domain Bacteria; phylum Bacteroidota; class Bacteroidia; order Bacteroidales; family UBA932; genus Merdivivens. The sequence continues at coordinate 8,372 of DEPW01000102.1, read as the reverse complement.
GCCAGCAGCGGCTCTCCCCCGTGCCAGATGAAAGTCAGGGGAGCACCGGACGGCTGCGATGCCGCATAATTCCTGAAAAGCGTCTCCAGTCCGTCCATCGGCATCCTGCCTGCCAAGTGTCCGCCCTTGTAGTAACAATAGGCGCAATCGAGGTTGCATGCGCCTCCTACCGGCTTAAGCATCAGCGAATAGGGTCTGGACTGCATAAAACGGCCGTCTTCCAGGACATACTCGAGATTGAATGTTTTTCCCATAGATTGCAAAACTAATAAATTGTCAGGATTTGGATTGCTTTGGGCTTATTTTTATTTTTGCAAAATGAAAAACGGTTTATTGATTACAGGGCTGGCCTTGGGATGCACGGCAGCCACAGGATGTCACAATACGGCACGCCAGCCGCACGCGGCACAGACTCCGAATGTCGTTTTCATCCTCGCCGACGATCTCGGATACGGGGATGTCGGCTGCTACGGGCAGGAAAGGTTCGACACTCCCAACATTGACAGCCTCGCCGCCCACGGGATGCGCTTCACAAGATGCTATTCCGGAACAACCGTCAGCGCACCCTCGCGGGCCTGCCTGCTCACCGGCCTGCATTCAGGACATGCTCCCGTAAGAGGAAACATCGAGACCCCTCCCGAAGGACAGTATCCTCTGCCGGAAATGGACAACATCTTCCGGCTCTTCAAAGAGGCCGGCTATGTTACCGGTGCGTTCGGAAAATGGGGACTCGGTGCGCCAGGTACGACCGGAGACCCGGCACGGCAAGGAATAGACGAGTTTTTCGGATACAACTGCCAGCTTCTTGCGCACAATTACTATCCGGACCATCTGTGGGAAAACGGAAGGATGGTCATCCTCGAGGACAATGCAAACGGGGCGTATGGAACTTATTCCCAAGACCTTATCCACGAAAAGGCACTCGAATTCATCGACAGCAACGCCGAAAAACCGTTTTTCCTCTTCCTCCCGTATGTGTTGCCCCATGCCGAATTGCTCGTACCGAAAGACTCCATCTTGGCGAAGTTCAGCGGAGCATACCCGGAAACGCCTTACAAAGGCTGTGATTCAGGCCCGGCCTTCCGCAAAGGAGGCTATTGCTCGCAGCCGGAACCCCGCGCCACTTTCGCAGCAATGGTGAGCCGGCTGGACATGTATGTCGGCCAGGTAATAGAGAGCCTGAAGGAAAACGGCATCCTCGGCAATACCCTGATCATCTTTGCCAGTGACAACGGACCGCACATGGAAGGCGGTGCCGACCCCGATTTCTTCGACAGCAACGGAGCTTTCCGGGGCTATAAGAGAGACCTTTACGAGGGCGGGATACGGGTACCCTTCATAGCGGCATGGGAAGGCGTAATCGAACCCGGCAGCGAAAACGGGCACATGATGGCGTTCTGGGATCTCTATCCTACTTTCAGGGAGTTGCTGCTCGCCGACAATGCCGGCACTGATACGGGACGCTTTTCAGGCGGTGACGGCATGTCCATACTTCCGGCACTCACAGGCAAAGGCATCCAGCCTGAACACGACTGGCTTTATTTCGAGTTTCAGGAAGAAGGCGGCAAACAGGCCGTCATATCGGGAGACATGAAACTTGTACGGCTGAACGCCTCTTCCGACAAGGAATCCGTTTGGGAGCTATACGATTTGGGCAGCGATCCGGGGGAGACCGCAAACCTGCTGGACGAAAGCCGAATCACAGACGAATACCGCCGGACAGCCCGGCAGCTGCGGTCGATAATGGAACGGGAACACATACCTGATGCCGCATGGCCGTTGCTGGAAGAAGAGCGGGCCGAATCAGACTGAAGGGTTCAGCATTGCGGAAAAATCAAAGTTCATCAACAGTATTTTTGTAAAGTTCCATATCAGCATACGACAGGATTACATAATAAAACATGCCTCCTCCTCTGGACTCCGAATAAATAAAGAAAGGGATGCTTTGCCGCACCCCCTTAAATGTTTTCACAACGGAATAATCCTTATTGTGAATCGCTTCAAATTTCTCTCAAAATTAAGATGTTTCCACCAAACGACAAAATATTTTAGGTTTTTTTCTTAATTTTGAGACAAAAACAAATCTCATTTACATTATGAAACGGATACTTGGATTGGATTTGGGTACAAATTCCATAGGCTGGGCTGTCATCAATCAGGACAATATCAATGATAAAGACATATTGACAGGTATAGAATGCACCGGAAGCAGAATCATTCCTATGGATGCAGCCACATTAGGAGATTTTGACAGGGGAAACGCCCAATCGCAAACTGCCGACAGGACAAAACGCCGAAGCGCCAGAAGGCTCATAGAAAGAAGCCATATAAGACGAGAGAGGCTTAATCGCGTCCTGATGACAATGGGATGGCTTCCCGAACACTACTCAGACAGCCTTGACAGATACGGAAAACTGTCAAAGGGGACAGAACAGAAGATAGCATGGAAGAAAAGCGGTAATGGCAATTATGAATTCATTTTCAAGGATTCATTCAATGAAATGCTTGACGACTTCAAAAACGAGCACCCTGATTTTGCCCAAAGAGGGCTTAAAATACCATACGACTGGACGATTTACTATCTGCGCAAGAAGGCTCTCACACACCCTGTCACTAATCAGGAACTTGCATGGATTCTTCATAGTTTCAATCAGAAACGCGGTTATTATCAACGAGGGGAGGAAGAAGAGCAACAGCCCGACAAGAAGATCGAATATATACCACTGAAGGTCAAAGAGATCCGTGAAACCGGAGAAACCAAAGGCGCCGATAAATGGTTTGAACTTATATTGGAGAACGACCTGGTGTATAAAAGGACATTCAAGGAAATGCCCGACTGGAAAGGCAAGACACTCGAACTGATTGTCACTACAGACCTGGACAAGGACGGGAATCCTGTCATTAAAGACGGAAAAGCCAAATACTCGATCCGCGCTCCGAAAGAAGACGATTGGACTTTGGTAAAAGTAAGGACGCAATCCGATATTCGCAAGTCAGGAAAAACCGTAGGCTGCTATATTTATGACGCTCTCATTCGCAAGCCCGACATCAAAATACGAGGAAAATTGGTCAGGACGATTGAACGGGAGTTTTATCGCGAAGAATTGGAACAGATTCTGAAAAAACAGAAGGAATTCAATCAGGATTTACGGGACAAGGAGCTTTACAACGAATGTATCGGGGTATTGTATCCAAACAATGACACGCACAGGAAAGAAATAGCGAACAGGGATGATTTTGCATACCTGTTCATAAATGACATCATATTTTACCAAAGGCCGCTTAAAAGTAAAAAATCGTTAATCAGCGATTGTCCATACGAGGAAAGGATCTATAAAGACAAAAGCACAGGCCAGAAACTGACATCTGCGATTAAGTGCATTCCTAAATCGCATCCGACATACCAGGAATTCCGACTGTGGCAATTCCTTTCATATCTGAAAATATACGAAAAAGAACGCACCGAAATCGGGAAAATACAGACCGACATTGATATTACGGACATTTTGCTGCCTGACAATGAAAGCTATGCGGCTCTTTTCAAGAAATTGAATGATGAGGCAGAAATAAAACAGGACAAAATACTGAAATATTTTCCGCAACTTAAGAAAAACATTAAAAATTTCCGGTGGAACTACCCCGAAGACAAAACATATCCCGGCAACACAACAAGGGCTGAGATGTTAAAACGGCTTAAGAAAGCCAATATCGGCTCTGATTTTCTTACAACTGAACAAGAAACCGCACTCTGGCACATACTTTATTCAGTAAATGACAAGGCCGAACTTGAGAAAGCCTTAAGTACATTTGCGAACAAACACGGAATAGAAGAAGAACCGTTCCTCAACGAATTTGTAAAATTTCCGCCTTTCAAAAGCGATTACGGCGCATATTCCTTCAAAGCGACGAATAAATTGCTGTCGCTGATGCGAAGAGGCTGTTACTGGGACGAAGAAAACATAGACTGCAACACCAAAGAGCGGATAGAAAAAATCATTTCGGGCGAGTACGACCCTGAAATCAATGACCGTGTTAGGGAAAAAACAATAAATCTGAACGGCATATCCGACTTTCAGGGACTTCCGACATGGCTTGCCTGCTATGTAGTATATGGCAGACATTCCGAAATCAAGGACATCACAAAATGGGAAAAGCCATCGGACATCGACAATTACCTTAAACTCTTCAAACAACATTCGCTTAGGAACCCTATCGTCGAACAAGTTGTCCTTGAAACATTGCGCACCGTCAGGGATATCTGGAAACAAGTCGGCCGAATCGACGAAATACATATCGAACTCGGCCGGGAAATGAAGAACTCCGCAAGTGAAAGGAAACGTATTGCCGAACAAATAAGCAAAAACGAGAACACCAACCTCAGAATCAAGGCGATGCTCACAGAGTTCCTTAATCCGGAATTCGAAATCGACAATGTGCGCCCGTACTCACCGACCCAGCAGGAGATACTGAAAATATATGAAGAGGGAGTATTGAACAGCGGCATTGAAATCGATGAAAAGGTAAAAAATTTCCTGAAATCTTTCGACAAAGCCGAAAACAGACCCACTCGTGCCGAATTTTTGAAATACAAATTGTGGCTCGATCAAAAATACATTTCCCCATATACGGGGCAACCTATACCCCTGTCGAAATTGTTCACATCCGAATATGAAATAGAACACATAATACCGCAATCAAGATTTTTCGATGATTCGTTAAGCAACAAAGTCATATGTGAAGCTAAAGTGAATTCAGAAAAAGGAGCCCGTTTAGGGCATGAATTCATTAAAGGCTGCCATGAACAAATAATCGATCTCGGCTTCGGAAAAACAGTCAAAATACTTTCAATTGAAGCATACGAAGAGCATGTACGGAAGAACTACGGACACAATAAGGCAAAGCAAAAGAAACTGATGCTTGATGAAATACCTGACACTTTCATTGAAAGACAGTTGAATGACAGCAGATACATCAGCAAACTTGTCAAGACACTGCTTTCAAACATAGTCAGAGAGGATGATGAAGCCGAAGCCATTTCAAAAAATGTAATTACATGCACCGGGCAGATTACCGACAGGCTTAAACACGACTGGGGAGTAAACGATGTATGGAATGGAATAATCCTTCCAAGATTCCAAAGAATGGAAAAATTGCAGCCTGGCAAGAGATTCACAGCGACCAACACGAACGGGAAACTCATTCCTTACATGCCCCTTGAATATCAGAAAGGATTCAGTTCCAAACGCATCGACCACAGACATCACGCCATGGATGCCATCGTGATAGCCTGCGCAAACAGGAACATAGTGAATTATCTCAACAATGAATCGGCAAGAAGTGATGCCAAGATCAGCAGATACGACCTGCGCAATCTGCTTTGTGACAAGAAGAAGCAAGACGATGCCGGAAATCATACATGGACAATGAAAATTCCATGGAACACCTTCATCCGGGATATGCGGAAAGCCCTTGAAGGCATAATCGTAAGTTTCAAACAGAATCTCCGGGTCATCAACAAATCATCCAACCATATAACCAAATATGTCGACGGACAAAAGAAGCGTGTACCGCAGTCAGAAGGAGACAATCGGTCGATACGCAAATCCCTGCACAAAGACACAGTTTTCGGTTTAGTAAATCTAAGAGAGAAAAAAACGGTTTCCCTGTCCGAAGCCTTAAAGAAGCCTGACAGGATAGTGGATAAAGCATTAAAGCATCGAATCAAAGAGTTCAAAACCGCAGGAAAGACCGATACGGACATCAAGAAGCTTCTCAAAAACGGGCCTGACAAAGTTGAAATTTATTATTTTTCAGAAGAGAAAAGCATTGGCAAAGATAAAGCCAGACATTATTATGCCGCCCGAACTACTATTTTAAGCCTTGAAATGGATAAATCAAAATCATATGAAAAGGCAATTAATACGATAAACAACATAACCGATTCGGGAATAAGGAAGATTCTCACCAATCATCTGGAAGCAAACGGAAACGACCCGTCTAAAGCATTTTCCGCAGACGGTATAGATGAAATGAACAAAAACATCATTCTACTCAACGGAGGGAAAAACCATAAGCCGATTTATTCGGTACGCAAGTATGAAGAAGCCAATAAATTCGCCGTCGGTGAAATCGGGTGCAAATCCAAAAAATTCGTTGAAGCCGACAAAGGCGGCAATCTGTATTTCGCCGTTTATAAGAAAGATGACAACTCCCGCTCATTCCGCACCATACCGCTTAATGAAGTGATTGACAGACTTAAAAATAAAATGAGTCCTGTCCCTGAAACTGACGAAATGGGCAACAGGCTGATATTCTGGCTCTCTCCGAACGATCTCGTTTATCTGCCGACAGCCGATGAAGTAGAAAACGGCAGAGTTACGCTTCCATTGGATAAGGACAGGATTTATAAGATGGTATCAGCAAATAAAAAACAGTGTTTCTTTATGCCGTCTAATACCGCAAATCCTATAATTAGCATAGAATTTTCTTCATCCAATAAGATGGAGCGTGCAATAACAGGTGAGATGATAAAAGAGACCTGCATACCGCTCAAGACTGACAGACTGGGCAACATCACCGATTTTGACGGAAGAATATCATGATAAAGCGCACCATATATTTTGGCAATCCGGCTTATCTGTCAATGAGATTAAGCCAATTAGTCGTCAAGATGCCCGAAAGCGGCGATGTCTTCAGGACAATTCCCATTGAGGACATAGGGATTGTCATTCTCGACAATAAACAGATAACAATGACGCAAGGCGTGCTTGAAGCTTTGATTGACAACAATTGCGCTGTTATTTCATGCGGCTCGAACCATATGCCCATAGGTCTAATGCTTCCGTTATACGGCAATACGATACAGAACGAACGATTCAGGCAACAAATCGATGCGTCTGCGCCGCTGAAGAAACAACTCTGGCAGCAAACCATCCAGATTAAAATATCTAACCAAGCGGCAGCATTAAGATTAACTACCGGAGAAGAACACGGCAATATGAAAATTTGGGCTAAAAGCGTACGAAGCGGAGATCCAGACAATCTTGAAGCGCGTGCAGCCGCATATTATTGGAAAAACTTTTTCCCGGAAAACCAAAGATTCATTCGCGGCAGGAATGAAGACGATCCAAACGGACTTTTCAATTACGGCTACGCCGTATTACGGGCCATCATCGCGCGTGCACTCGTAGGAAGCGGACTACTACCGACTTTGGGCATTCATCACCACAACAGATACAATGCTTATTGCCTTGCTGACGACATCATGGAACCCTACCGCCCATACATTGACCTCATAGTACACAGCATCGTTAAGAAATACGGTAGCGGAGAACTGACTGACGAAGCGAAAAAAGACATGCTTTCGATTCCGACTACAGAAGTGGTTGTCAATGGAAAAAGAAGCCCTTTAATGATTGCCGCATCAATTACTTCTGCATCTTTGGCCAAATGTTTCAATGGCGAGGTAAGGAAAATAGCCTATCCTGAAATAACATAACTGAAAAATGATGAACGACAGATTCAGCGAATACAGGATTATGTGGGTACTTGTATTTTTTGATCTTCCTACAGACACCAAAAAGGAAAGAAAAGCAGCAGCCGATTTTAGGAAGAGACTGCTTACGGACGGATTCATCATGTTCCAATTTTCAATTTACATGAGACACTGCCCGAGTTCCGAAAATGCCGCAGTACATATTAAGCGCGTAAAATCGTTCCTGCCATCATTAGGAAAAGTCGGTATACTGACCATTACAGATAAACAATTCGGAGATATGGAGCTTTTCTCCGAGCAAAAAGAAGAAAAACCTCCAGTAGGTTATGTCCAACTCGAGCTATTCTAACACTGTCACAAATCTAATTTTGAATATCACAAACAAAAAAACCGGTATTTCTACCGGATTTTTTTATTTTGGAAACATCCTTCTAACAGCATGATACACATTGAATTACTCATATCGTGCTGTTTCCAATGTGTCAAAGGTAATAAATTTGAAAGCGATTCACAACCAATTCGTGGATAAGATTGAGACTGTCCTTTGCTGTTTCCAATGTGTCAAAGGTAATAAATTTGAAAGCGATTCACAACACTCCGCCAACTTCTTTGCGTTCTCACTTGCTGTTTCCAATGTGTCAAAGGTAATAAATTTGAAAGCGATTCACAACCAAAGCGGAACCAAGAAAAGGCGTTGAAAGCTGTTTCCAATGTGTCAAAGGTAATAAATTTGAAAGCGATTCACAACTTTCAAGGGCATCAAGGTCATTACCAATAAGCTGTTTCCAATGTGTCAAAGGTAATAAATTTGAAAGCGATTCACAACAATTATCAATTATTAACCGAAAGCGTGCAAGCTGTTTCCAATGTGTCAAAG
>DEPW01000083.1 GCA_002358965.1 Bacteroidales bacterium UBA3382 | reverse complement strand
CGGCGCCTGGCTGGCCTCATGCAGCGACGGAAAGAGTTACGGGGCTGCCAATGTAATCCTTGCCACAGGACACTCTGCCAGAGACATATACGAGATGTTCCGCTCCAAAGGCTGGGAACTCGAATGCAAGGGCTTCGCGCTGGGCGTAAGGGCAGAGCATCCGCAATCGCTCATAAACGCCATCCAATACCACGGCAAATACCAGCCTTACCTGCCTGCCGCCGAATACTCTTTCGTCCAACAGGTCGAAATCGACGGCTGCAGCCGTGGAGTGTTTTCATTCTGCATGTGCCCAGGAGGACTGCTGATACCGGCAGCCACCGCTCCGGGCGAAGTCGTCCTCAACGGCATGTCCAATTCCGCCCGCAATTCGAAATGGGCCAACGCCGGCATCGTCGTGTCGGTAGAGCCTGAAGATGTATTGAAAAGCCTGCCCGAATACGGAAAGGAAGGGCCTTTGGCCATAATGCGTTTCCAGCAGGATATCGAACGGAGCATGTTCGGCTACTCATCATCATTGAAAGCCCCGGCGCAGAGGATGATGGATTTTTGCCGCAGGAAACCATCGGCGGGACTGCCGGCATCATCGTATTTCGCAGGCACGGCAAACGCCCCCCTTCACGAAATGCTTCCGGATTTCATCTCATTGAGGCTGAAATACGCTCTGCCGCAAATCAATTACAGGCTTAAGGGATATTATACCAACGAAGCCCTTCTGCTCGGAGTCGAATCAAGGACATCGTCCCCGGTCAGGATACCGAGGAATCCGGAAACCTTGCAGCATGTTTCACAGGCAGGCCTCTACCCTGCCGGAGAAGGGGCAGGATATTCGGGAGGCATAGTTTCGTCGGCACTTGACGGAATCAGGTGCGCCATGAAGATTGCCGGGATTCCGGAAAAATAGCGTCATGGCCGCGCGTCCGACATGCCGAAATTTCTCATGCGGTACTCGGCCAGTTCGGCATATTTGGTCCCCGGGCGCCCGTAATTGGCATAAGGGTATATCGAAATCCCTCCTCTCGGAGTGAAAAATCCCGTCACCTCGATATACTTAGGTTCCATCAGTCCCACAAGATCCTTCATGATCGTATTCACGCAATCCTCATGGAAATCCCCGTGGTTGCGGAAACTGAACAGATAAAGCTTCAGACTCTTGCTCTCGACCATCTTCACATCCGGTATGTAGGAAATCCTTATCTCCGCAAAATCGGGTTGCCCCGTTATCGGGCACAGGCTCGTGAATTCGGGACAATTGAACCTCACCCAGTAATCGTTGCCGGGATGCCTGTTTTCAAAGACCTCCAGCACCTGCGGAGAGTAGTCGTCCCGGTATACGGTCTTCCGCCCCAGGGCCTTCAGTTCATCTTTCCTTTCCATATCTTTCATTTAAATATCTTTCCAGCCCTTCACGGCGCAGACGGCAGGCCGGACAGTCCCCGCAACCGTCGCCGATGATCCCGTTGTAGCAGGTAAGAGTCTCGTTGCGCACCATATCCATGATTCCGAGCTTGTCCGCGAGTTTCCAGGTATCGGCCTTGTCGAGCCACATGAGAGGAGCATGCAGCACGAACTGGCTGTCCATGGCAAGGTCGAGGGTCACATTCAACGATCTTATGAAAGCGTCACGGCAATCGGGATATCCGCTGAAATCCGTCTGCGACACGCCTGTCACTATATGATTGATGCCCGCTTCCCTCGCCTTTACGGCGGCTATGCTCAAAAAGAAGAGATTCCTTCCCGGAACGAAAGTATTCGGCACGGCAGTCCCTTTCTGCTCCTTGTCCATCGGGAGCGTACTGTCGGTCAACGAATTCCTTCCGAGCGTACCGATTAACGGCACATCCATCACTTCGATTTCCACATCCGCCTTTGCCGCGATGGAACGCGCGCAGGCGACTTCGGCGGCATGTTTCTGACCATAGACGAAAGTCAGGGCGCTCACTTTGCGGAAACGCTCCTTGGCCCAATACAGGCATGTCGTCGAATCCTGGCCCCCGCTGAACACCACCAAGGCGTCGGAATGATTTGTCAAAGGACTATAATTCATTTATTTTCAATATATTGTATGAAATATCGTTATCATATGCATCGCTGCCGTCGACTCGCTTGACATACCGCACCACCCTTACAGTGACAGGCAGCACCATTATCTCATACACAGTCTTCAGTACTGCCTGGACGGCCATCATCTTAAGCAGCTCCATTGCCGGCATCATCCCGGCAAAGGCTATAGGAAAGAAGATGAGCGAATCCGCGCTTTCGCCTGCAAGCGTCGAGACAACGGCACGCAGCGAAAAATGTCTGCCTTTCGACTTCAATTTCATCTTGCTCATCACATAAGCGTTCAGGAACGAACCCGCAAGGAAAGCCACAAGGCTTGCGGCGGCTATCCTCGGTCCAAGACCGAAGACGAAATTGAAGCTCTCTTCGCCTTCCCAGAACGGTGCGGCCGGCAACATGACCGCTATCTGCCCCAGTCCGACGACAAGGAAATTCATAAGGAAACCCATCCAGATGATGAGCCTCGACTTCTTGAAGCCCCATACTTCCGCGATACAATCGTTAATGATATAAGACAATGGAAAGACCAACATCCCGGCCGTCACCGCCAGGGGCCCGAGCCTGATCACTTTGGCTTCCAAGAAATTCGCCGCTACGAGACACACGCAAAACACGATGCCGAGCAGCATGTAAGGCAAAGATACCGTTTTAGTTTTCATTTCCTGTTTTTTTCGGGAACCGTTTCCGGTCCCCCTACGTGGTTAATCTGGAATACACGGCCGCCATCGCAGACGGCAATTATCGGGTGCAAATATAGCAAATTTTTCAGAAGCTTCTCAAATACCTGCGCTATCGCTCCCTCCCATATCCTTCATCCTCGGGAAGCCCCTCCCTTGAGTACGCTGCTACTGCCAGAGCGTCGCATCTTTCGTTTTCCGGATGTCCGGCATGGCCTTTGATCCAATGGAAAGCCACATCGTGCCTCGAAACGGCGGCAAGATACCTCCTCCAGAGATCTTCGTTCTTCTTCTTGGCAAAACCTGCCGCCAGCCATTTTTCCAGCCATCCTTTGGTCACGGCATTCACCACATAGGCCGAATCACTGTATATCTCGACACAGGCATGTTCCCATTTTATGGCTTCCAGGCCGATGATTACGGCCAGAAGCTCCATCCTGTTGTTTGTCGTAAGACGGAATCCGCCCGAGAGTTCCTTCTGGTAGTCGCCGTAACGGAGTATCGCCGCATATCCTCCCTTCCCGGGATTGCCGCTGCACGCCCCGTCGGTAAAGAGTAGGATATGCCCTCTGCCTTTCTCCACCGGATTACGCTATCTGCGGCCTGTTAGATGCCGGTTCTTCATCCTTTTCCTCTATGACAAGGCGGCCTTGCATCAGAGTGTCGTACGAACGCCTGTTGTTGAATATGTCTACGGCAGCATAGATCGCCGATTTCATGGACTGCGGGTCC
>DEPW01000023.1 GCA_002358965.1 Bacteroidales bacterium UBA3382 | reverse complement strand
CGCCGCCGGCTCGATGATGGGCTCGGGAGGCATGATAGTAATGGACGAAGACGACTGCATGGTATCGGTGGCAAGGTTTTATCTCGACTTCACAGTGGAGGAATCCTGCGGAAAATGCGTACCTTGCCGCATCGGCAACAAGAGGATGCTCGAAATCCTGAACAAGATAACCGAAGGCAAAGGCACGATGGACGACCTGAAGATGCTTGAAACCCTCGGCCGCACGATCAAGGATACCGCATTGTGCGGACTGGGGCAGACATCGCCCAACCCGGTGCTTTCCACACTGGAAAACTTCTATCCCGAATATGTGGCCCATGTCAAGAAGAAGGAATGCCCGGCGAAGCAGTGCAAGGCCCTGCTCACATACGCCATCAACCCTACAAAATGCATGGGGTGCAACCTTTGCGCCAAGCATTGCCCGGCCGAAGCCATCATCGGCACGACACGCAAGCCGCACATCATCATACCTGAAAAATGCATCCGCTGCGGCATGTGCGTGTCACGGTGCAAGTTCGACGCTATCGTAGTATGTTAAAACCGGTAAATCATGGAAGGAAACAAGATAAATCTCACAATAGACCGCCACAACCTTACGGTTCCTGAGGGGACTACCATATTGGAAGCGGCCAAACTCGTCGGGATAGACATACCGACGCTTTGCCACATAGACCTGAAAGGCACATGTGTGAAGAACGCCCCGGCATCATGCAGGATATGCGTCGTCGAAGTACAGGGAAGGCGCAACCTCGCCCCGGCATGTTCCACCAAATGCACCGAGGGCATGGTCGTAAAGACCAGCACCCTCAGGGTAATGAACGCCCGAAAAATCGTCACCGAACTGATACTTTCAGACCATCCGAACGAATGTCTGACCTGCCCCAAATCCGGAGACTGCGAACTGCAGAACCTGTCATTAAGGTTCAACATCCGCGAAATGCCGTTCAACGGAGGCGAACTGTCATTGAGAAAACGCGAAACCACGGCATCCATAGTCCGCAACATGGACAAGTGCATATTCTGCCGCAGATGCGAAAGCGTTTGCAACGAAGTCCAGACCGTCGGGGCCCTCGGAGCGATAAGAAGGGGCTTCAACACTACCATAGCCCCGGCATTCGACAAGATGATGACTGAAAGCGAATGCACATACTGCGGACAATGCGTCGCAGTATGCCCGGTAGGAGCACTTACCGAACGCGACCATACCAACAAACTGCTTGAAGACCTCAGCGACCCTGACAAGACAGTAATCGTCCAGACCGCACCGGCCGTAAGGGCGGCGCTCGGGGAAGAGTTCGGAATGGCTCCAGGCACGATCGTGACAGGAAAGATGGTGACCGCCCTCCGCGAACTCGGGTTCGACTATGTGTTCGACACGGATTTCGCCGCCGACCTGACCATCATGGAAGAAGGGTCGGAAATCATGGAAAGGCTCGAAAACCACCTGCACGGCGACAAGAGCATGAAACTCCCCATACTGACTTCATGCTGCCCGGCATGGGTCAACTTCTTCGAACATTATTTTCCGGACATGCTCGACATACCTTCGACAGCAAGGTCTCCGCAGCAGATGTTCGGCTCGATTGCAAAGACCTATTGGGCGGAAAAAATGGGCATACCTCGCGAAAAGCTCGTAGTGGTGTCGATAATGCCTTGCCTGGCGAAGAAATACGAATGCGACCGTCCGGAATTCAAGAAAGACGGCAATCCGGATGTGGACTATTCGCTGTCCACGAGGGAAATCGCACGCCTCATCAAGAGATCGAACATCAATCTGGCAAGCCTGCCGGACGGAGATTTCGACATGCCTCTCGGAGCATCTACCGGAGCAGGAGTCATTTTCGGGGCGAGCGGAGGAGTGATGGAAGCGGCGCTCAGATCCGTCTATGAGCTGCATACAGGGAAGAAACTCGAGAAGATCGAGTTCGAAAGCGTCCGCGGCTCCGAAGGCCTCAGGAAAGCGACAGTCGACATCGACGGCTTCCCACTGAAAGTCGGCATCGCCCACGGTCTCGGAAACGCGAGGAAACTCCTCAACGAGATACGCGCAGGACAGAGCGACTTCCATGTCATCGAAATCATGGCGTGCCCGGGAGGATGCATCGGAGGAGGCGGACAGCCTATACACCACGGGGACTCTTCGATACTGAAAGCACGCACCGAAGCCATTTACCGCGAAGACTGCGGAAAGGAAAGGCGGAAATCGCATGAAAACCCGTACATCATCGGACTTTACGAGGAATATCTCGGGAAACCTCTCAGCGAAAAGGCTCACGCACTGTTGCACACGCATTATTTTAACAAACAGATTTAACCGATTATGTCAGAGATAAGACTAGCATGCAACATAGTCTCACAGGTAGAGGCTATCTGCGACAAACACAATAACGACCCGGGGGAACTGATAAACATCCTCCACGAAGCGCAGTCGCTCCAGGGCTACATTCCGGAAGAGATGCAACGCATCATAGCGTCGAAACTCGACATCCCGGCATCCCGCGTATACGGAGTGGTGACATTCTATACTTTTTTCACCATGACCCCGAAAGGAAGGCATCCTATCTCGGTCTGCATGGGAACGGCCTGTTATGTGAGAGGGGCGGAAAAAATCCTCGACGAACTGAAAAGGCGTCTGGGAATAGATGTCGGAGAGACCACCCCTGACGGAAAGTTCTCACTGGACTGCCTGCGGTGCGTAGGCGCATGCGGACTTGCACCGGTGATAATGATCGGCGAGAAAGTATACGGGAGGCTCCAGGCGGCCGACATCAAGAACATACTTGATGAGTTGGAATAACGCCATATTCCACGATTACGCACATACGAGGGTGGCTCAAAAGGGCAATTGCTGCATCTTTGCATGCCTTGAAATTCCTCCTTTGGGGTTACCCTCTTACATTTTACCATTTAATATCAACAGCTTTAACATTGGAGGATTTCTGGGAAGGCAACAGCTACAAGGATTTTGCAGGCAAGCTCAACGCATGGATGGACGAAATACCTGACGGGCAGAAGGATCTCTTCATGGCCGACGGCTCTTCGGACCACTTGTGGACATCGTCCGAAACATACGACAGCAACGCCAGGGCATGGGCAATATACTCCGTAGGCACTGTCGAATGCGAGAGCTGCCAGAAGACATGGGGCGCCGACATGAGCGTCCGGGCGATACTCGCTTTCTGACATCCTTCCTCACAGGCTGCAAGGCAGCACAAAAGACCGACCCCTCTTCCGTACGGAGACTTTGATCCAAGATGGAAGAGGGTGTCGTTTTTCCCGCCCGCCCCTGGCTCGGAATCCGCGGGAAGGAACGATTTGGAAAATACGAATCTTTTCAGTATCTTCGCCTTTCGAACACTAACCAACTGCCAACGCTATGAAACCGCGCGTTACAATTCTCTTGACACTGGCCTCCGCACTGTGCTGCTATGAAATATCGGCACAGACGCCATTGGACTCCCTGAAGTCCGCATTCGAAGACCAGATCGGGCAAACCACGGACGAATTCCGGCAATACAGCCAACAAGCCATCGACGAATACAACGAGTACACCCTTAATTCCGCAACACTATA
>DEPW01000002.1 GCA_002358965.1 Bacteroidales bacterium UBA3382 | reverse complement strand
CGGTACCATCGCGCACGGTTACGATCTTCCGTAAGTCACAACAGGATTTCTGCCCTGAAACCTTTAGGGGCAACATTGGAATATACGACCGTCCCCCTATGCAGACGGATTATTTCAGCCACTATGTACAGCCCGAGACCGTGGGCGCCACGGATATTTTCGTCCGGAATTTTCGTACCTGTCAATGCCTTGAAATTGAGTTCTATCAGTGCCTCCGGAGAAATCCCGGTACCGTTGTCTGAAACGACGAGTTTCAGTTTTTTGCCGGAAACCCCGAGCGACACCGACATATCGCAGCCCGAAGCATTGTGCACTATCGAGTTGTACAGGAGATTGTACAGCGCACGCTGCAAAAGATGGGCATCCCCGTTTATGTACCTGTTCTCGGCACTCTCGTCTATGCTCACAGACAAAGAATATTTGTCCGGAAGGGCGTTGAAGAAATCCGCTGCCGTATTGCGCACGAAGGCCGACATCCTCAGACGCGTCTTGTCAATGGCCTCGCTGAACTCCAATGCCGAATACATGTTAAGGTCATTGATGAGTTCGCGTATGCGGACAGCCTGGAACTTGATGTCGGAGTCACCTGCCTTGTCGGCTTTGCCGAGAATGATTGCAAGCGGAGTGCGTATGTCATGCGAAACTCCCGCTATCCATTTCTTGCGATGCGCGGAATAGTCCTGGAGTCTGTCCGAAGCCGTGTTTACGCAAGAGGCTATGGCGGAAAACCTTCCGGTATCCTTAAGATGCACCGGCCTGCCTGCCGACAGGTCGTCTATCCCTTTTACGATCCCCTTCAGCGCCTTGTATGAACTCCATCCGTATACCATACTCAGCAAAATCAGTATGAGTATGACGGCTATGATAAATATCAGGACGGTATTCCGTATCCGGCCTATGTTGTCCACAGGCTGGGACACAGGCACATTGATATATGAACCTTCCGGATACCCCAGCACCACCAACCCGTCCGGATGCGAAGCCATGAAGACCGGGTAGCCGGCCAGGTTCATCGAGGACAGGCTGTCGAAATCGCTTATCCTGTAATGCCTTGAAACGGCATCCGGCAGATTGCGGCTCCATACCACATCCCCCGTAGAGTCCGAAACCAGCATGCCCCATACGGAAAGCGAATCGAGCCTTGACGCAGACTCCCCCGAAATGGCATACGAACCGTCCTTGCAAGACATCAAGGATGAGGATACTTCGCCGGCAAAACTTTCCGGACTGCCGGAAGTGTCGACATACAGGCCGGACATGCTGACCGACAGTGAAAAATAGAGGATTATATTCATTATGAATACGGCGAATATCAGCACGAATATGCGTATGAACTCTTTCCTCAAATGGCGGTTGCCTATTTCATCCAGCATTTTCCTCTTACCAGGCATGTATTCAGATTTTTAATTTATATCCCAACCCTTTCACCGTTATCAACGACACCGGCCTTGACGGATCCTTTTCGATTTTTTCGCGTATGTGCCTGATATGGGCCATGAGCGAGTTTTCATAGCCGTAGCGGTTATCGCCCCACACTGCCTCGCACAGCCTGTCTATGGAAATGACCCTTCCCGCATTGTTGTAGAGCATGAGCAATATGTCGTGCTCCTTGCCTGTAAGAGGGATCCGCTCGGCTCCCCTTATCACCTCCGCGCTTGAAAAATCCACTATCGCATCCTCGAGCCGCACAATGCGTCCATCTTCCCTGTAGCAGCGGCGAAGAAGGGCCACTGTCCTTGCTATCAGTTCTTTGGGAAGAAAAGGCTTGGTAATGTAGTCGTCCCCTCCGAGTTCAAAACCGTTAACGACATCGTCAGGATCGTCCCTCGCAGTCAGGAATATGACAGGAACCTCCCTGATGCGCTTGAGTCGGGACATGAGTGAAAACCCGTCTCCGTCAGGAAGATTCACATCAAGCACGGCGATATCGCCCGGAGATTCCGCAAAAACCTCGCACGCCTCCCTGACGCTTGAAGCTGAAACCACCGACACGAATCCGGCATCCTTGAAAACTGTCTCTATGGTATCGCGCAGCGCGGGTTCGTCTTCGACGATGAACACCTTGCGCATCCTCAACAAATCGAGATTGGCATCCATATTTTCATATTTTACCACGAAATTAAGGTAAAAATAAGGAACACGCAAGGATGAATTAAAGTGGGAAAAATAATTTTGCCTCCATAAAGATAGAATTTTTAAAACCGCCTGATAATGAAAACGAAAATCTTCACCTTAGTTTCAATCTTCGTGTTTTTGAGCATGCACGCCTTTGCCGCTCTCCCTTACAAAGTAAAGGGGACCGTCATAGACTCGTTAAGCGGCGAAGGGGAGCCCATGGCGACAATAGTAATCAGGAATACGGCCGGGGATGTCATTTCAGGTCTTACGGACATTGACGGCCATTTTGAAATCGGCCTCCCATCCGCCGGAAAATATTCTTTGCTGGCAACTTCAATGGGACGCATGGACAAGACATTGGAGTTCAGCGTGGACGACGCTTCTCCGATAGCCGACATGGGGACAATCATGCTCCAGGCAGACACGGAATTTATCGAGGCCGCCACGGTAAGCGCCCAGGTGCCTTTCGTAAAGACCGAAGTCGACAAACTCACATACAGGATTTCCGAAGATCCCGACGCTCAGACCAGCAATGCGCTTGACATGCTTCGCAAAGTGCCGAGAGTCACGGTGGACGCCAACGACAACATCATGGTGAACGGCCAGGGCAGTTTTAAGATATATGTAAACGGCAAACCTTCGAACATGTTCAGTTCGCAGCCGGGGAAAATCCTGAAAGGCATGCCGGCCGAAAGCATAAAGCGAGTCGAAGTAATCAGCGATCCCGGAGCGAAATATGACGCCGAAGGCATCGGAGGCATCCTCAATATCGTCATGAATGCCAAAAGGGCCGACGGCTACAATGTAAGCCTCAATGCCGGAGGCGGGAACAGGAGCGCGAATGCCGGAGCCTACGGAGCCGTAAAACTGGGAAAATTCTCGATTTCCGCCAATTATGGCTTCAACTATATGAAAAACCCGAAAATCTTCACGGAAAGCGAAAGGGATTTTTCTTCCGAAAGCGACAACGGGCTGCATTCATCTTCGACACAGACCATGACAAACGAGGCCCCCATGCATTTCGGTTCGCTGGAAATGAGTTACGACATCGATTCGCTCAACCTGCTGACATTGTCCGGGAATCTTTATCTCGCCGACATCAAAGCGGGGTACGACATCAGTAACACGCTCTCTTCCACATATCCGGTTTACAGTTACACGCAGACAGGCACGGCATCCACGCTCGCCGGTTCCGGAAGCGTCAGCATGGACTGGCAGCACCTGTTCAGGAAACGCCCGGGAGAAATGCTCACCCTTTCATACATGTACAGCAACAGTCCGAGCGGCCTGAACTCCGAATACTGCCTCACGCATTTTTCCGGAAACAGGGAGATGATAGACATTTACGACTATACGAGAATCGCCAACGACGCTTCGTCCCAGGAACACACCGGACAGATTGATTATGTGCTCCCGTTTGCCGAAAAACACAGAATAGAAGCAGGGGCAAAATACATCTTCCGGCTGAACTCGAGCAAAGGAGAAAACCTCGTGAAGAATTCGGAAAATGCTGAGTGGTCGGAAAATCCGGGATACCCGTCACAGAGTTACCGCCACGAACAGCACATAATAGCACTATACGCAGACTATTCAGTGACTTTGGGACAGTTCGGCTTCAAGGCGGGAGTGCGCGCCGAGGAGACCTTGCAGAAGATCGGCTTCACGGTTCCCGAAAACCGGCATTTCAACTCGGATTTTACCGACATCGTACCTTCGGCCTCCATACTGTGGACTCCTACTCCGGCACAAAGCCTGCAACTTACTTACAACATGCGCATCAGCCGTCCGGGCATTACTTATCTCAACCCGTTCGTACAAAGCATCGGCAATTCCGAAATAACCTACGGAGACCCTGACATAGTTTCCGAGAAAAACCATACGGTATCCCTGAATTACAGCCTGTTTTCCATGAAATACGGATTGAATGCATCGTTAAGGTACGGCTTTACCAACAACAGCATCAGCAGTTTCCAATTCGTTGACGCGGAAGGCGTACTCAACAACACCTACGGCAACATCGGCCGCAGCAGGAATGCCGGACTGATGGCTTACGCCTATTGGAACCCGAGCCAGAACACAAGGATATATTTCAACGGCAATATAAGTTGGATGAGTCTTTCCGGAGGTGCGGCGAACGAATACACCGAAGGCCTGGTCAACAGGGGCTGGACGGGCAATCTGTACCTCGGGGCGCAGCAGAGTTTCAAATACGGATTCAGACTAAGCGCCAACGGCGGCTACTTCTTTCCGGGCATAAGCCTGCAGGGCAAAGGTTACGGAAGTTATTTTTACAGTCTCTCGCTGAACAAATCGTTCTTTGACGGGAAACTCGACATCTCCCTGAGTGCGATTAACTTCTTTGAGGCTTCCATGGAAATGGGCAATACGGTCTCCACTCCATACCTGCAAAGCACGGACAGCATTGTATTCGACAACAGGTACTTCATGATAGGCGTATCCTACAACTTCGGCAACATGAAACAGATAGTCCGCAAAACGCAGCGCAGCATCGTGAACGACGACCTGGTAAACGCCGGCTCCGGCACAGGGACCAGTCAGCCTCCAGGAGCAGGCAATGCGATGTAAGACCGCGCCTACATAGGAAAAATGCACGCTTACCGTGGCACCCGACCTGTGCGCGATGGTACCGACGCGCACATCAAACCCTTCCAGAAGGCTCTCTGAGGCCTATCTGCGTGCGCGTCGGTACCGACGCGCACGGTTACGGAGGATACCTTACCGACAGGCGGGCGGCTTGCAAGGGGCAATTTTGCGGATAACCGTTTTTTTATTTCCATTTTTTGTAAATTATATTTGTGTTTTTGTAAATTATACTTTACATTTGCACAAGTAAACTTTACAAGAAAATATATTATGAGAGCTAAAAATTACCTTTTGTCCTACAAGTGGCAGATAGCGGGTTGGGCAATACTGCTTGTCGCTTTTATCGCATTCAATCTGATCATGGATGCCGGAATCGGGGTTATAAACGAGCGCACCCTTAAAAATATTTTAACGGTCCTGATTTTCACGGGAAGCCTGTCGCTGCTGATGATAGCATTCTCAAAAGAAAAGCACGAAGACGAATTTGTCAAGTCCCTCAGAGGCCGCTCGCTGGCAATTACAGCCGGCATCGCATTCGTCCTTTCCATTTTATGGCTTTTGCTCTGGTACCTAAATGTGCCTTTCAAGCCTTCTGATATGGAATCTGTCCGAAAAACAAGTATTGTACTCCATATCATACAGGGGTACCTGTCGTTCATCCCCATGTTTTTCCTGTACATCGTCATCTTTAAAATCAGCCTGTGGACATACAGATGGAGGAGCCGCCATGAAAAATAACATTCGTATCGAGAGGGCAATCCTTGACATATCCCAGCAGCAACTGGCCGATGCGGTAGGAGTATCCCGTCAGACCATTTACGCCATAGAAAACGGAAAGTTCATCCCTTCCACCGAACTCGCACTGAAGCTATCGGCGTATTTCGGTAAAACGGTCAATGAACTTTTCCGACTTGACTGAAATACGGTGGCGCCTCGGCAG
>DEPW01000068.1:1101-3321 GCA_002358965.1 Bacteroidales bacterium UBA3382 | reverse complement strand
AAAATCTCTTTTGGGTCGGCCTCACTCATTTTCCAGAGAGTAACCCTGGGGGAACAGAGCCCTGTTTATTTGCTGCTCTTTACAAGCTCCTTATTCACTTTCCTGCGGCTCAGGTCGTACATGATCGGCGTACCGATGAACATGGAAGCGTAAGTACCGACGGATATACCGACAACCAACGCCACTGAAAGTCCCCTGATCACTTCACCGCCGAAGATCGCAATGGCTACCATTACTATGATGGTGGTGAGGGAAGTGTTCATCGTCCTGGTAAGCGTACTGTTGAGCGCATTGTTGACATTTTCTTCCAAAGGACGCTTCGGATAGAGTTTCCTGTATTCACGGATTCGGTCGAAGATCACGACATTGTCGTTGATAGCATAACCGATGATTGTCAGCACCGCGGCGATGAACGACTGGTCGACATCGAGGCTGAACGGGAAGACTCCGGTGAACAAAGAGAAGAAGCCCACTGTGATGATAGTCGTATGGGTAAGCGATATCACACCGCCGGCGCCCCAAGTCCAGTTGCGGAACCTGAGCGCGATATAAACGAATATCGCCAGCAACGCTATCACGACAGCTATGATGGCATCCCGCTTCATATCGTTCGCTATGGTAGGTCCGACTTTGTCCGAACTTATGATACCGTTAGGGTTTTCAAGCGTGGACTTGAACTCGTCGAAAGTGATGTCTTCAGCGAAGAACGGATGGAGAGCATCGTAAAGCATCTGCTCTACCTGTGCGTCCATTTCGGTAGACTCGTCCTCGATCATGTACTTGGTAGTGATCTTCATCTGGCTTTCGCCACCGAACTGCTTGACTTCCACGCTTCCGCCAAATTCGGCCATTGTGGCTTCCCTGACATCCTCGGCCGAAACAGGCTGATCGAACCTTACGACGAAAGTACGGCCGCCGGTAAAGTCGACACCGTAGGTAAAGCCTTTGAATATGATGGAACCGAGGCAGATGAGTATCACGATACCCGATATGGTGTACGAATATTTCCTCTTCGACAGGAAGTTGACCTTGGTATTGTGGAGGAAATTCCTTGTCCATTTGTTGTCGAAAGTAATGTTCTTCTTCCTTGCAAGCCGTGACTCGAAGATGAGCCTTGAAATGAAGATGGATGTAAGGAGAGAAGTAATGATACCTATGATGAGGGTCGTTGCGAAGCCCTGAACAGGACCCGAACCGAAGATGATGAGCACTATACCGGTGATGATGGTAGTGACCTGACCGTCGATGATGGCCGAGTAGGCATTCCTGTAACCTTCCTTGACAGCCAGTCCGAGACCTTTTCCGGCCCTGAGCTCCTCTTTGATTCGTTCGTAAATGATGACATTGGCATCGACCGCCATACCGAGCGTAAGCACGAGACCGGCGATACCAGGCAATGTCAGTACCGCACCGAACGAAGCGAGCGCACCGAACAGGAAGAGCACATTGCACAACAAAGCTATATCCGCAGCAAGACCTGCACCGTTGTAGAAGAACAACATGTAAAGCAGTACAAGCACGAATGCTATGATGAACGAAATGAGACCGGCGTTGATGGATTCGCTACCGAGCGAAGGACCCACGACCTGCTCCTGTACGATAGTTGCAGGTGCCGGAAGCTTACCCGATTTCAGGACATTGGCAAGGTCCTCGGCCTCGGTTACCGTAAAGTTGCCCGTAATCGCGGAACGGCCTCCGGTGATCTCGCCGTTGACCCTCGGATAAGAATAAACCATGCCGTCGAGGACAATCGCTATCTGGCGTCCTACATTGTCTGCCGTAAGCCTGGCCCAAGTCCTTGCACCTTCGCCGTTCATTACCATGCTGACTTCCGGACTTCCGTTCACATTGGAATATTCGACACTCGCATCGTTCACGGCACCGCCGTCCAAAGGAGCTTTGCCGTCACGCGAAGAGGCCTTGATAGCCACGAGTTCGTAATAATTGCCGTCCGACATGAACGAAGAAGGTTTGACCGTCCACATAGGTATGAGGTCTACAGGGAAGAGCGC
This sequence comes from Bacteroidales bacterium UBA3382, assembly GCA_002358965.1. Classification (GTDB taxonomy): domain Bacteria; phylum Bacteroidota; class Bacteroidia; order Bacteroidales; family UBA932; genus Merdivivens. The sequence goes on along the minus strand of DEPW01000068.1, from coordinate 1,309 downwards.
CCTGACTTCGGACATTCCGAGATATTCGTTCACCTTGGCAGTATCCCTGTAGTGAGCGATACCGATGCACGCGCCTTCCATAAGACTGCCATTGTACATTGCCGGCTGAAGCACGCCGAACAGAGGGTTTTCCTTCGCATATGCCTCCATATCCATATTCTGTGCAGCCACCTTTTCAAGAAGGGTATCGGCTTCGGCCGCAAGGGTG
>DEPW01000068.1:903-1045 GCA_002358965.1 Bacteroidales bacterium UBA3382 | reverse complement strand
CCGTTTCAGGCAGCACGGTGGTATCGGTAGCCGCAAGCTCTGCGAGCATGGCATTGGCTTCCTGAAGGTATGGGAAGATTTCGGAGTTTTCGTATGTCGTCCAGAATTCGAGCGATGCGGTTCCCTGAAGGAGTTTCCTCAC
>DEPW01000068.1:0-794 GCA_002358965.1 Bacteroidales bacterium UBA3382 | reverse complement strand
AAACGGTCGATACGGTTCCTGAGCACATTGAAGGAGTTGGACACTGCGCTCTCCGCCTCTGCGGAAATCACGCTTATCACCTCCTCGTTGGAAGTCTCCGGAGTGATTTTGTCCCTCATATCGTATGTACCGAAAATCTGGGCAAGCCTTTCGCCCGGTGCGACTTCTTCCCATGCCTGCTCGAAGAGGGTGATGAAATCGAGCCTTGAATCGACGCTCCTGCGCTCTGCCAGGTCCAACGCCTCGAGGAATCTCGGGTCCTGGCTGTTGCCGGAAAGCGCCTTTACAAGATCCTTCAACTGGACCTGGAGCATGACATTCATACCGCCCTTGAGGTCAAGGCCGAGATTGATTTCACGCTCTTTCACTTCCTTGTAAGTATACCAGAGATATACTTTCTCGGCCGAAATGGAGTCGATGTAAAAACTGTTCTTCGCTTTCCTGAGGGAATCCAGGTAATACGCTTTGTCCACTTCCGGGACATTGGCGAACGATGGGGAAACCCTCTCCGCCTCTACCGCCGCAGAAGCATAGCGGTCAGCCTTGTTTTCCTGAATCTTGGTAGCAGCGGTAAAAGACAGCTGCCAGATGCAGGCCAAGGCGATAATCACTGCCAAAAATGTAATGGCTCCTTTGCTTTGCATAACTTCTTATTTTAATTTCATTAGTTTTAAATTCAATCCTTTCCGCCAAAACAGGCTCCGATTGTTCACAACTATTCGAAAATAGGGCACAAATTTACACTTTTTTCCATAATTATGAACTTATTTATTACATTTGTTGTCCATTTTCTA
>DEPW01000137.1:16119-18355 GCA_002358965.1 Bacteroidales bacterium UBA3382 | reverse complement strand
TCGGCCATCATCGAACCCATCATTCCGCCCGGAAGTCCGCAGCCTACCAGCAACGAGGACATCTGTGAGTTGCCTTTGTCTATCCAGTAGCCGAGGAAATCGTCTATGAACGACTGGGTGAGTCTCCTTACTTCCATGTATGCGTCCATGTTGAGATCCTTTACGAGGAATCCGTCAGCCTTCATCATTTCGCGGATGGTGATGACATCAGGATGGACCTTTCCCCAGGAAAGCGGCTCTACCGCTACATCGAGATAGTCCGCACCGGCACGGGCGACTTCGAGCATGGATGCCGGTGAGAATCCAGGGCCGGTGTGGCCGTGGTACTGTACAGGCATCTTAGGGTATTTCTTCTTGATTGCGGCAACGAGTTTCGCCAGCGCGGTAGGACGGCCGATGCCTGCCATATCCTTGAGGCAGATTTCGTCGCAGCCGTATTCGACTACCTTGTCGACGATGTCCATGTAATATTCGACGGTATGTATAGGCGAATGCGTGATAGACAGTGCCACCTGGGAGATCATGCCGCCTTTCTTCGCGTATTCTACGGAAAGTTTCAGGTTCCTGTGGTCGTTGAGTCCGCAGAAAGACCTCGAAATGTTAGTCCCTTGTTTCGCTTTTACCTTGTACATCAGTTCGCGGACATCTGCCGGAACCGGGAACATCCTGAGGGCGTTGAGACCCCTTTCGAGCATGTGTGTCTGGATGCCGGCCTTATTGAAAGGCGCAGTCCATTCGCGTACGGCCCTGTTAGGGTTTTGTCCGAAAAGCAAGTTTACTTGTTCGAATGCTCCTCCGTTTGTTTCGACCCTGTCGAAACATCCCATGTCGATGATGGCGGGAGCCACTTCTTTCAGCTGGTGCACCATCGGGACATATTTTCCCGATGATTGCCACATGTCCCTGTAGACGAGAGAAAATTTTATTTCACGTGCCATTTCCTATAAAAATTGTTATCCTTTAGACTATGTTCGTATATAGTGCGTTTTTATCCCACAAATATATGAATATTATTCCAATTAAATCCCGGTAAGGATAAAAATTGCGATTATCGGTGATAATTGCCCTGCGCTCCGTGCCGCCTTCGTCTGACGGCTGGCCGAGGCTGCGCGGCGTTTCTCGCTTTTTGCGGACAAAAACCAAAGTTTTTTTTGATTGAAAGAAAAAAATGTATAACTTTGCACTCCCTTTCGGTTGAGAAAGGAATATGGTGCCTGTAGTTCAGTTGGTTAGAGCGTCAGATTGTGGTTCTGAATGTCGTGGGTTCGAGTCCCACCCGGCACCCAAGGGATATTGAGGGGCCGTCAGTAATGACAAGCCCCCTTTTTATTTTAAAGCATTTAAGGATGAAACATATTTTGTTACCTGTCGTGTCCGTCATTGCGATGCTGGCGGTCGGTTCATGCGGATTTTTGGAAAACAAGGATTTTGTCGAGGCCGAAGTCACTTTCGAAGACATCAATCTTGATGAGAACGGCTATATAGCTTCCATGCCTTATGTTTACGGTGGAGGCATCGCGACTTTCGCCAATTATTACCAGGCCGATTTCGGCAGCTATGAAGGCTTCGCGTATTCCCGCATGAACGATTCGGACACTCCGGGCATTTCCAACCAGTTCAGCGTTTACGGAAACGGGGGATGCGACGGCTCTGCAAATTTCGCCGTATACTATTACAATACTTTTGCTTCCCAGCTGGAAGGAAAGAAAGTGATATTTTCCGAGGACATTCGGGTAAACCTCGAGTCCGTGAGCGTCACTAACAGCACTTATGTGGCGCTGGACATTCAGAACGGTTCGGATTTCAGCAAGAAGTTCGGCCCGGGGGACTGGTTCCTGCTTACTGTCAAGGCCACTTGCGCGGACGGCAGCGAAAAGACCGTCGAATATTATCTTGCGGATTTCCGCGACGGCAAGACCTACATTTGCGATGAATGGACGGAAGTCGATCTGAGTTCCATGACTGATGTGCTGTACATGGATTTCATACTCACTTCTTCGGACACCGGCGAATACGGGATGAATACTCCGGCATATTTCTGCCTCGACAATCTGAAATTCCGTTACAGGGAATATTAAGAGGCCGTCTCAAATTTGGTGAAGGCCGATGTCATGCCGTTTTCGGGGTTTTGAGTAATTTTTTCGGGCAAAAGTTTGGATTAAACAAAATTGTGCGTATCTTTGCACTCCGCTTCGATGGCGGGATTGACATATCGGGGGTATAGCTCAGTTGGCTA
>DEPW01000137.1:15556-16078 GCA_002358965.1 Bacteroidales bacterium UBA3382 | reverse complement strand
CACAGGTTGAAGCAGCCGCAGTTTTGGTGCGGCTGCTTTTTTTGTGCGCTTTTTTGGAAGGCGACCGGATGTTTTTCCTGAAAATGACGATTCCGATAGTTTCTTCGTAGGCTTTTTTCCGAAATGGTATTTCAGCGACAATGGTAAGATGGATGCATATATTGCCTGCCATGTAGGATACCTTAGTATCGGTGAGTGTCCCGGAGATGATTATATCCAGTATTCAGGTTTCCAGGCCATTCCTGAAATAGGTCTCGGCTTCAAGAACCGCGGCAAGGTGGCTTTAGACCTTTCCTTAAAAGGGCATATATACAAAAACGATTCTTTTACTTTTTTCTATCCTAATTTGTGTTTGGGAATAAGATTTTAAGAAACTGTTTAAGACTTTTCCTCAGAACATTTGAGACAGACTTTCGTGCAGGCTTTCACTGTTATAAATAGCAGTACTATTTTTCGATATTCCAGAGGGAAAATGCCGCAAGCGGTTCGCTTTCCGGTAAATGACAAGCTATGTCGGGCATC
>DEPW01000137.1:11445-15525 GCA_002358965.1 Bacteroidales bacterium UBA3382 | reverse complement strand
GAACCCTCTGCCATACGGCGTTTCTGTGAAGATGTTGATAATCAGTTGATTGCTGAAATGCCGAGATGGCTCAGGGTGCCATTTTTTCCACCCCTGTCCATGTCAGTGTTTCGGTAAAGTATTGACAGTTAATTAGTTAGTCGCGCGAGCGCATGACAGAGGGTTCAGTTTTGATTCGGTCCGAACTGGGTAAGCGTGCTTTCGCAGGGGAAGTGAGTACGCCGGAATGTCTTGGGGGTAATCTTGCGGATAATCAAATAATTATTCCATCAAAAATACTGCATAACTATCTCTCACGCATGGCGATCAGTATCAACAATGATAAGGAGAACATCAAACGAATTGTCAAAGAAATATGCTATGTAGAATGCACTCCTGACCGAGTTGGCTTTTCCTGCTTTGATTGATACCGTGCCCCGGGCGGAGATAAAGGCTTATTCATTTCTGATGCCATCATATCGAGAGAATCACCCTTTGTAATTGTGCGCGATGGTACCGACGCGCACATCAAACCCTTCCAGAAGGCTCTCTGAGGCCTATCGGCGTGCGCGTCGGTACCATCGCGCACATTATACTGTAATGAACAGGAGGCCGGGGCGGAAGTTTTCCGGAGCTTTTCAGCGATTTTGGTAGGCTTATACGGAAAACTCTGCTAATTTTGCAGAGTTTTACAGGCCAATACTGAAGAATATGAAATTTGTCTCCCATTTGTGTTTCCGACTGGCGCTTGCCGTGGGATTGGTTTTGCTGTCTACGGCCGCAAGTGCGCAGGAAAGGCTCCGGCTGAAACCGTATTTTTCCGAAATAGATACCGTATGCGTCAATACGGAATATCCGAGGACTTCCTTCATGACATTCCCGGACATGAAGTCGGCAAAGTCCAAAGGCTTCGAGGACAGTCCTTACTATATGTCGCTCAACGGGGAGTGGGATTTCATCTATACCGATGACTACAGGGAGCTTCCCGCAGGTGTGATTGCTCCTGAAGGGAAATCCGGCGGAGACGCTCCGGGGATGGAATGGGACAGCATAAAAGTGCCGGGAAACTGGGAGCGCCAGGGGTTCGGCACGGCATTGTATACCAACCACCAGTACGAATTCGCCACTTACAGGCCGCAGCCGCCTGTGCTTCCGGAAGCGATTCCGGCAGGAGTGTACAGGCGGACTTTCGAGGTCCCGGAAGACTGGGACGGAAGGAATGTCTTCCTGCATTTGGCCGGAGCCAAGTCCGGAGTGTATGTGTTCCTGAACGGCAGGGAGGTCGGCTATAGCGAAGACTCGAAGAATCCGGCGGAATATCTCATCGACGACTATCTCGTCCGGGGGAAGAATACGCTTGTGCTGGTGATATTGAGATGGAGTACCGGCTCTTTCCTGGAGTGCCAGGACTTTTGGCGGATAAGCGGAATCGAAAGGGATGTATACCTGTTTTCGCAGCAAAAGGCGGCGATAAGGGATTTCAGGATAAAGTCGACCCTTTCGGGCAATTACAAAGACGCCGTCTTCGCATTCGAGGCCGAGGTCATGAACCGTTCGGAGGAAGATGCGCCTGTGAGCGTCTCGTATATCATGACGGACAGGCAGACCGGCAAGGAAATCATGTGGGAAGGCAAGAAGATGATGGTGGCGGGCGGAGACGCCAAATCGTTCGTATTTACCCGTAAGATCAAGAATATCAGGCCATGGTCGTCCGAGTCGCCTTATCTGTACAGGCTTTACATCATCACCCAGACCGGCGACGGCAGCGAAGAGGTGATACCTTTCGACATAGGATTCCGCAGGATAGAGATTAAAGGTGATGTGCTGCTTGTGAACGGACAGCCGGTGAAGATCAAAGGAGTGAATGTGCACGAGCATGACCAGGTCACCGGGCATTATGTGTCCGAAGAGACGATGCGCCATGATTTCGAGCTGATGAAACGCAACAACATCAATGCGGTGCGGCTCGCGCACTATCCTCAGGACAGGAAATTCTACGAGCTGGCCGACGAATACGGCCTGTATGTCTATGACGAGGCCAACATCGAATCCCACGGCATGTATTACGACCTCAGGAAAGGCGGCACCCTCGGAAACGATCCGCGCTGGCTGAAGCCGCACATGTACAGGACGGTCAACATGTTCGAGAGGAACAAGAACTATCCTTGCGTGACTTTCTGGTCTTTGGGCAACGAAGCCGGAAACGGCTACAATTTTTACGAAACCTACCTCTGGCTGAAGCGCTCCGACAAGGACCTGATGGCGCGTCCCGTGAATTACGAGAGGGCCCAGTGGGAATGGAACAGCGACATGTATGTGCCTCAGTACCCGGGGGCTTCATGGATGGAGACGATGGGCGAAAGAGGCTCGGACAGGCCGGTGATGCCGTCCGAATATTCGCATGCCATGGGCAATTCGAACGGGAATATCAAAGGCATCTGGGATGCCGTCTACCGTCATGACAATCTTTCCGGAGGTTTCATCTGGGACTGGATAGACCAGGGCTTCCTTGAAGAAGACGAAGACGGCAATCGTTTCTGGGCTTACGGAGGGGATTATGGCGGAGAATATGTGCCGAGCGACGGCAACTTCTGCTGCAACGGCATCATCGGGCCGGACCGCAGGCCGCATCCTGCAATGGCCGAAATCGGCCATGTCTTCCAGAACATCGATTTCCTTCCGGCCGAGGGGTTCGGTAATGTGATGATAATCAACAGAGCCTATTTTACTCCCCTTGAAGGCAACTATGTCCTGTTCGCCGATCTGATGAAAGACGGCAAGAAGGTGAAGACCAAAAGGCTGGATGTGGCGCTTGCCCCGCAGGATACCTTGACAACAGGTACTTTTACGGAAAAGGATGCGTCCAGACCTGGAGAATACTTTGTGGATTTTTACGCCTGTGCTGCATACGAGACTCCGGGCATCCCGCGCGGATACGAACTCGCCCGAGGGCAGATCTTCCTGAAAGGCGCTTACGAAGCGGAACTCCCTTCTGCCGGCGGCGACAGGCTGTCGGTAAGCGACGACGGGAACGCGGTTACGGTGTATTCGAAGGATGTGAACTTCGTTTTCGACAGGGCGCTGGCTTCGGTCGTTTCCTATTCGGTGGACGGGACGGAGTATCTGGCCGAGGGGCAGGGCATCAGGCCCAACTTCTGGAGAGGCCCGACAGACAACGATTACGGCAACGGTTTCCCGTCGAGGCTCCAGATATGGAAGCAGAGCGGACAATCGCTCGAGGTCTGCGGTGTGAAGGTAGAGGAAAGCAAGGAGTCGGTAACGCTTGAAATAACCTACGCTCTTAAAGCCGGCAATATATGCACGGTGGACTATGAAATCCATCCTTCGGGGATGGTCGGTGTGGACATGACGCTTTCCCCGACAAGGGACTCATTGGAAATCCCGCGCATCGGTCTGCGTTTCGGCATCCCTGTCGGAATGCACAATGTGCGCTGGTACGGAAGAGGGCCGGAGGAAAACTATGCCGACAGGAATGCCGGGACTTTGGTCGGGCTGTACGCTTCGACTGCCGAAGAGCTGTACTACCCGTATGTGCGGCCTCAGGAAAACGGGTACAGGACCGATACGAGGATGCTCGAATTCAGTGGCGACAATGGCCGGGGGCTGGAAATCGTGGCCGATTCGCTGTTCGGGTTCAGCGCTTTGCGCTATGCCGTGGAGGATTTCGACTGCGAGGAGTACGGGGATGTGCCTTACCAGTGGCGCAATCTGACCCCGCAAGACAAGGAACACAATCCGGACGAAGCCCGGAATGCGTACAGGAAGCAGGTTCATGTCAACGACTTGGTAATGAAGGATTTCGTCGAAGTGTGCATAGACATGGGGCAGTGCGGAGTAGGCGGATACGACAGTTGGGGCGCTCTGCCGGAAGACATGCACAGGATATTTACGGACAAAGAGCATGGCTGGGGATTCGTGATGTTCCCTCTGAAAAAATAGCCGTGCCGCCGATGCCGCGTCCGGCAACCGAAAAAAAAGCCGTACATCGGTTCAAGGACCTCCGTACGGCTCCGGAGCCGCAAGCGAGGATCGAACTCGCTACCTCTTCATTACGAGTGAAGCGCTCTACCAACTGAGCTA
>DEPW01000137.1:10536-11418 GCA_002358965.1 Bacteroidales bacterium UBA3382 | reverse complement strand
ACTAAAGGCGATTTGCCAAAAAAATATGTGTTTTTTATGAAAAATAACGGTTACTCCGTGGAAAGATTCGATGTGGACGGTACGACCCGGGGGCTGGAAGATATAGCTGCAAGGGCGGTGTCCGATTATGTAATGCTGATTCTCCGCGATGCGGATATCGATTTTTGCGACGCTGCGGTGCGGAGGATGCTGTCGGTCGCCGAGGATACCGGGGCTTTGATGATATATTCGGATTTCAAGCAAAGGCGTGGCGGCGGCAGCGTGGCGCCCCATCCGCTTATCGGCCTGCAATCCGGAGCCTTAAGGGACGACTTCGATTTCGGCCCGGCTGTATTCGTAAGGCTCGACGCCTTGAAAGAGGCCGTGGCCGGAATGAGCGAGCAGCGGAAATACGGGGCGTTTTATGAGTTGAGGCTGATGCTTGCCGAGAAAGGGCTTTCGCAGTGGACAGGCGGGGTTTTCCCGCAATATGTCCCCGGGATAGTGCATGTGGGGGAATACCTGTATGAAATCTCCGTTCCGGAGGCAGGGCGCTCGGGAGAGAGGCAGTTCGATTATGTGGACCCGCGTAACAGGGAGCGGCAGATCGAGATGGAAGAGATATGTACCGCTTTCCTCTCAAGGATGGGGGCTCTGGCCGGCAGGGCGGAAGAGACCGTCTTCGCGCCGCAGGGCGATTTTCCCGTAGAGGCTTCGGTCGTCATCCCTGTGTACAATCGCGCAAAGACTGTCGGCGATGCCGTGAAAAGCGCGCTTTCGCAAAAGGCGGATTTCACTTACAATGTAATAGTCGTGGACAATTGGTCCGATGACGGCACTTCGGAAATCATTGAGGCCCTGGCGGCTCTCCCTGAAAACAAGGGCAGGCTCGTGCACCTTGTC
>DEPW01000137.1:7422-10519 GCA_002358965.1 Bacteroidales bacterium UBA3382 | reverse complement strand
GGCATAGGCGGGTGCTGGAACGAGGCCGTAAACAGCCGGTGGTGCGGAAGATTCGCCGTGCAGTTGGACAGCGATGACATGTATTCTTCCGAAAGCTCGCTTGCGGCGGTGATCCGCTGTTTCCATGAACTGCATTGCCCTATGGTAGTGGGCTCGTACAGGCTTTGTGATTTCAATCTCGGCGAAATACCTCCGGGAGTCATCGACCATCGGGAGTGGACTGATGCCAACGGCAGGAACNNATATATTGAGAGTCAACGGACTGGGAGCGCCGAGGGCGTTTTATGTGCCTGTACTTAAAGAGTTGGGCGGATTCCCGGATACGAGTTATGGCGAGGACTATGCGCTCGCCCTGAGATTTTGCCGCAAGTTCCGGATAGGCCGCATATACGATGTGCTCTACCTTTGCCGCAGGTGGGAAGGCAATTCGGACGCGTCGCTCGATATGGCGCGGCTCAATGCCAACAATATGTACAAGGACATGCTCCGTACATGGGAACTTTCGGCAAGGATTCGTGACGGGAAGGCAAGGGAGGAGGCGAAATGAAGATGTACCCTGAGGATACGGCCCTTGCGGCTTTCGCCGAGGCCCAGTTGTCCGTATGGCCTCTGGCCAAAGACAATTACAAGGCGCTGAAATCGGTGCGGACGAGGCATATCGAAGTCGGAGGGCTTGATGCCGTCCTCCAGTTCAATCCGGCGCGGCTGGCCTCTTCATCTGCAAAGATAGACAGAGCTTCGCTTGAGGCGAGGGAGTGCTTTCTGTGCAGAGAGCACAGGGGGGAGCAATCCTGCATCCCGTTCCATGGCAGAAAAGGGAAGGACTACGACATATTGCTGAACCCATATCCCATTTTCAGGTGGCATTTCACCATTCCTCTGTCGTACCATACGCCCCAGTCGATTTGGCGCAGGTATCCGGACATGCTTTCGCTTGCGGAAAAATATCCGGACTACACGATGATATACAATGGTCCGCAGTGCGGCGCGTCGGCTCCGGACCATCACCATTTCCAGGCCGTCCCCAAAGGGTCGCTTCCCATGGAAAACGCGGTCCTCGGGGCTTTGCGCCTTCGGGATGCAGGGAAGCTGAGGCATGTCGCATCTTTCGGCAAGGCCTCGCTGTATGTCACGGATCTGCTGACGAGGGGCGTGTTCGTGTTGCAATCGTCCTCGTCCAAGGATGCCGGCAAGCTCTTTTACCGTCTGATTGACAGCGTTCCGGACGAAGAGGGCAAGACCGAACCGATGTTCAATCTCATGACATTTTACCGGGAAGGCTCATGGCATTCAGTCGTATTTTTGAGGAAAAGGCACAGGAGCAGCCATTATTATGCCGAAGGGGACGGCAATATCTTCATGAGCCTCGGTACGGTGGATATGGGAGGAGTGTTCATCGCGGCCCTTGAAAAGGATTTTGACAAAGTCACGGGAAGGGATATCGAATCGATCCTGGATGAAATATCCATAGATCTTGATTCAGAGAGGGAAATCATCGCCCGTGTTTCGCGGCGGCAGCCCGAAATCGAAGTCGGCATCATGTCGGCTTCCGAAATGTCATTCCGCATCCTGTATGACGGCGACGGAATGAAAACGGTATCTCTAAGGGACGGGAAGATGCTTTACGGAGGGGCCGCATACGACGAACTGTATTTCGACGCCCCCACGAAGTCCACGGTCTTCGCCGCTCCCTCTTTCGAACTTTCAGGAGTTACGATAGGCAAAGGCTTCCATTGGGAAAGGCAGGAAAAGCAGGTCTTCGCCGGTGCATTGAAACTGATTACCGACGGGCGGACGATAACTGCGGTAAATTCAATAGGTCTGGAGGACTATCTGCTCAGCGTGATTTCATCTGAAATGAACGCGGCTTCCCCGAAGGAGTTCCTGAAGGCCCATGCTGTGATATCCCGTTCGTGGGCTGTGAGGAAGATCCGTTCCCGAGGTTCGGCAGGCCATGTCCGCAAGGCAGAGGCGGCCCCGGGGGAAATCATAAGATGGTACGACGCAGACGGTCATGAAGGTTTCGATGTATGCGCTGACGACCATTGCCAGCGTTACCAGGGCCTCTCGAGAGCCGTCGGACGGCGGATAAAGGAGGCGATAGACGAAACATGGGGTGAAATCCTCGTTTTCGACGGCCTGGTGTGCGATACCCGTTTTTCCAAATGTTGCGGCGGCCGCACGGAGGAATTCAGCACATGCTGGGCGGACGAGGATTATCCGTATCTGGTGTCGAAAGAAGATCCGTATTGCGATACCGGCGATGAAGCTCTGCTGTCTGTCATTCTCAACGATTATGACAGGCAGACAAAATCGTACTACAGATGGCATGTGGAATATGACGCTGAAGAGCTGTCGGAAATCGTCAGGGAGAAGAGCGGAATCGATTTCGGAACGATAACCGATCTGATCCCGTTGGAAAGGGGTGCTTCGGGACGGATATGCAGGCTTTTGATCGCTGGTACGGCGCATCAGGCCGTTATAGGCAAGGAACTCGAAATCAGAAGGGTGCTTTCGAGGACGCATTTGTACAGCTCTGCATTCGAAGTGTCCCGTGATGCCGGGCGTTTCATCCTCGACGGGAAAGGCTGGGGCCACGGCGTCGGCCTTTGCCAGATAGGCGCGGCGGTCATGGCTTCGGAGGGCGCGGATTACAAAACGATTCTGGATTTCTATTATCCCGGGAGTTTTATTACCTTTGCTGAATTATAAAGACCAGTTGTCATGAAGAAGATTACTCCGGCTATTACCCCATGGTCCTGGGTGCCGTCGTTGTATTTTGCGGAAGCCCTGCCGTATTTTGCAGTGAATGTGATATCAGTGACCATGTTCAAACGCTTGGGCATGAGTAATGCTGACATAGCCTTATATACCGGATGGCTTTACCTCCCGTGGGTAATCAAGCCTTTCTGGAGTCCTTTCGTGGACATAATCAGGACGAAGAGATGGTGGGTGGTAGCGATGGAAATACTGATGTGCTTTGCGCTTGCCGCCGTTTCCTTTACGATAGACACTCCGGCCGGCCCGCTGTTCCGGTACATGCTGGCTGCATTCTGGGTCATCGCATTCGCTTCAGCCACGCATGACATCGCGGCGG
>DEPW01000137.1:5755-7404 GCA_002358965.1 Bacteroidales bacterium UBA3382 | reverse complement strand
GATATTACATGCTTGCACTGGATACCAACCAGCAGTCGTTCTTTGTCGGGATACGCAGCACATTTTACCGTCTTGCTTCGATATTCGGCCAGGGAGCCATAGTGGTGCTTGCCGGCATCCTCGAGACTAAAGGCGGAGACATACCGAAGGCCTGGCTTGTGACAATGCTCATCTTCTCTCTGATTTTCCTGATGCTTACCCTCTACCATGCAATGATCCTTCCCCGTTTCGAAACCAGGGTACGCAAAGCAGGGAGCAAGGGGGACATATTGTATGTCTTCAAGGAATTCGGAAATACTTTCAAGACATTCTTTTCGAAGAAAGGCGTGTGGATCGCGCTCATGTTCATGCTGCTTTACCGCCTTCCCGAAGCTTTCCTGATCAAGATGCTCTCTCCTTTCATGCTCGACCCGCATTCGGCCGGAGGCCTCGCTCTTTCGACACAGCAGGTAGGCGTGGTCTACGGGACGGTAGGCACGATCGGCCTTACCATCGGAGGCATAGTCGGGGGGATCTACGCTTCGAGGCGGGGACTGCGTAAATCCATGATGCCTATGGCGCTGTCGCTGGCCCTTCCTTGCGCCGTGTTCGTCTATATGGCTTATTTCCAGACGCAGAACCTGTATCTTATCAATACTTTCGTCTTTCTCGAACAGTTCGGCTACGGCTTCGGCTTTACGGCATACATGCTTTATATGATATATTTTTCCGAGGGCGAATACCAGACGGCCCATTATTCGTTGTGTACGGCTTTCATGGCTTTGGGAATGATGCTGCCGGGAATGGCTGCCGGATGGATACAGGAGCATGTCGGCTATCTGAACTTCTTCTGGTGGGTGATGATATGCTGCATTGCGACCATAGTAGTGACCCGGCTCGTAAGAGTCGATCCTGATTTTGGCAAGAAAGATTATGAAAACAAATAAGAAATTCCTTCTTTTCCTGTTTCTGGGAGCTCTCGCCTTTGTGGCACCTGCGGCATCGGGAGGGGTCTGCGCCCGGACGGCGAAAGTGAAACCCGGAATCGAAGTGCTGCGTGAAAACGGTTTCGACATCCTTCAGGGGAAGAGAGTCGGACTGGTGACCAATCCCAGCGGCGTCGACAGCCGTCTGAATTCGACCATAGACATCCTGTTCAATGCCCCGGGCGTGCGGCTCGTGGCTCTTTTCGGACCGGAACATGGCGTCAGGGGAGACATCCATGCCGGAGGGGAAGTCTCCGATTTTACCGATCCGGCGACAGGACTTCCGGTGTATTCGCTTTACGGCGCTACACGTAGCCCTTCCTCCGAGATGCTGGAAGGGATAGACATAATGGTGTACGACATACAGGATGTCGGGGCGAGGTCTTACACTTTCATAAGCACTCTCGGTCTCGTGATGGAAGAATGCGCCGCCCGCGGCATAGAAGTCGTAGTGCTGGACCGTCCGAATCCTTTGGGCGGGAACAAAGTGGAGGGGTGCATTGTCGAACCGGGGTTCTTTTCCTTTGTAAGCCAATACCCCATACCTTATATTTACGGGCTTACCGTAGGAGAGCTTGCCATGATGATCAACAACGAAGGCATGCTCCGCGGACAAAACGGGAAGAAGTCGCCTTCGCGCTGCCGGCTTACCGTCGTGCCGATGGAAGGCTGGACGAGGGACAT
>DEPW01000137.1:2262-5747 GCA_002358965.1 Bacteroidales bacterium UBA3382 | reverse complement strand
CCTGCCGTGGATACTGCCGTCTCCAAACATACCGCACGATGGCTCTCCGATGTTTTACCCTGCTTCCGGCATTATGGGAGAGTTGAGGAATTACATGTCGATAGGGGTAGGCCATACTCTCCCTTTCCAGATATTCGCGGCTCCGTGGATAGATGCGGACGAACTCTGCGGCAGATTGCGCAGTTACGCTCTTGCGGGTGTTGCCTTCAGGCCTATATGGCTGAATCCGATTGCGGGAGCCTACAAGGGAAGGCTGATACAGGGAGTCCAGTTCGAATATGTGGATTTCGAAGCCGCGAGGGTCACCGAAATACAGTTCTGGGTCATGCAGGCGATAGCCGAGCTGTATCCGGACCATAAGGCCATGGAGACATGCAGCGGTTTCGGGCTTTTCGACAAAGTCTGCGGGACGGATTTCATAAGGAAAGGTTTTTCCCAAAGGCACAGAGTGGAGGATATTTCGGAATATTGGCGCAAAGACGAGGATGCATTCCGTGAGAAAAAATCCAGATATCATTTATATTTTTGATAATTTTGCAAGTTGAAATGAACAGAAAGACCATAATATATTGTTGCGTAGTGGTGGCGGCGCTCCTTGCCGCCGCTGTGTGCGGGTTCTTCCTGCTGTTTTCCGACAATGGGGGAGGGCTTCCCAAGGTCAGGGGAAAAGAGGAACTGCCTGCGGCTTTCAAGGCCATCCCTTCGGATGCCGTGATGATACTGGAGTTCGAAAATTACAGGCAGGCCTCCGACCTCTTTTCAAGAGAAGGGATTCCTCCGCGCGTGTTTTCCTCCGCCGGCGGGATTCCCGACATCTTAAGGCTCTTGCCGGGAAAGCTGGACGATGTTTCAGAGCGGCTGTCGCAGGCCGGTGTCGTGATATCGTTGCATTATTCCGGCCACAACAGGATTTCGCCCTTGGCGGTGATAGCCCTGGATGACATGGCGCTGGCAGATCGGATATCCGATGCGGTTTCCGAAATTTCAGGCACCCATGATGTCGTACATACTGCCCAGGGCATGGTGCTGATCACGGATTCCGAGGTGCTCGCGCAATCCTCGTTACGGCATATTGCCGAAAATGTGTCCGTCATGGACAATCCGGACTTCTCCGACATGGCCATGGCCTCTTCCGAAGGCGTCAATCTGTATGTCAACCATCAGAATCTCGGAAAGCTCTTTTCAGGATGTTTCAATGGCGGATATCTCGGATATGCGTCGTTTTTCCAGAATTTCGCCGGTTGGAGCCGCTATACCGTCGAATCGGTAGGGGAAGGCTCTATCGATATCGGAGGCTTCAATATGCACAGTGTCGCCGTGGACGAATATTCCCATGTCTTCGACGGTCTTTCGCCAAAGGCTCCCGGACTGTTTTCGGTGACTCCGTATTACGCATCGATGGCAATATCCGTCCCGGTCCCGGATCTGGACAAGACGGTTTCCAATATGGACAGGTACAGAGACGGGCAAGGCGGGCTGGACAAGCTCGAGGGAAGGCGCCGGGACTTGCAGGAAAGGGCCGGAATCTCCCCTTTGCAGTGGGCTTCGGCGCTGGCTGTCGAGGAGGCCGGCATAATCCGTTTCGAGTCCGGCGGCGAAGAGATGTTCGTGAACATGGTCAAATGCGGCAACCCCGGGGCGATAAGCGATTCTTCCGGCTTGACGGAATATGCTTACGAAGGATTCCTTTCGTCTCTGTTCGGTTCGGCGTTTTCGTTCGCCGACGAGGATTGCTGCGCATCAGTGTCCGGCTGGATAGTCATAGGGCCGGAAAGGGCCGTGAGGGATTTTACGGACGGCCGCGCGCTGGAACTCAATCTGGCCCGGTATATGTCCGATGCAGGTCTGTCGAGGGCGTTCCCGTCCAAGTCTTTGCTTTCGGCATATGTCAACATGTCCTCCGACCCCGAAGGGCTTACCGCCCCTTTCAGAGAGCCTCTCGCAGGCAATGTGGCCAGGGCTTCGTCAGGCCATACGATCGACATGTATCTGTATTCGCTCGTCTATTCCAGAGGGGATGTGGTCCCGCGCCTGTCGGTGCGCTTGAGCGATTACGAGATACCGACCGTTTCGAGATTCGAAAGGGATACCGTGGTGGAGATACCTAAAGGGCCGTGGAAAGTCAAGAATAGCGGAACCGGCCGGACCAATCTCATGTATCAGCAGGACAACATGTATATCTGCCTTACCGAGGAAAACGGCAAAGGCATCTGGAGCGCTCCGTTCTCTACGCCGATCTGCGGCAATATAGACCAGGTGGATTATTTCGAAAACGGAAAGTTGCAGATGATTTTCGCTTCCGGTTCGAAACTGTATCTGATAGACAGGCTCGGCCGTATGGTAAATCCGTTCCCGGTGGATCTCGGAAAAGACATACTGCTCGGTCCGAAAGCTTATGATTTCAATCAAAACAGAAAATATAATGTGATGGTGCTGCACACCGACAATACTCTCGGCTTGTACGACCTCAAGGGCAGGCTGCGTGACGATTGGACCGGTTTCGATACCGATGAGACAATCAAGTCCCTGCCGGAACTGCTTGAAGTCAATGCTTCTCTGTATTGGGTGGTGACAACCTCGCTGCAAACGGTGATTTGCGATTTCACCGGAAGGCCTGTGGCTGATTTTTCAGGCTCGAAGAAACTCCGTCCGGGAGCGGAAATACGGCCATATTCGGGAGATTCGGTAGAGATAGAGACATACGACGGGAAGACATGGCTCCTGAATCTCAAAAGCGGCGGGTTCAGCAAGAGATAATGGTTTATGAATACTTTCAGAAGGATTTTTTCATATGCGCGGCCTGCCGTAAGATACTGGCCTCCGTATTTGCTGCTTTCGATACTGTCGGTGATTTTCGGCATAGTGAACTATGCCCTGCTGGCTCCTGTGCTTACGGTGCTTTTCGAGTCGGACGAAGTGCCGCTCGGACTGCCAAAGCCTGAATTCGAGTTGTCGATAGGGTATTTCGAAGATATTTTCAGTTATTATCTGTCGCATGTCATATCCCTGGCCGGCGGCAGCCTTATGGCCGGACTGGTGTTCGTGTGCGTAGTGTTCATCATCGCTTCGCTCCTTTCCAACCTGATGCGCTTCCTGTCGCAGAGGATTCTCGTGGACATGCGTACAAGGATGATGAAGGATCTCCGCACGGATCTGTTCAAGAAGATAGACTCCCTCAATGTGGGGTATTTCAATACGAGGAAGAAGGGCGACATACTTTCGAGCATTTCCAACGATGTGAACGAGGTGGAAAATACTGTGACGAGCAGTTTCCATGTCATATTCAGGGACCCGCTGCTCGTGGCGGGCTTCCTGATAATGCTGTTCTACATGTCATGGAAACTCACCCTGATATCTCTGATTGCGCTTCCGCTTTCGGCCATAGTCATCAGTAAGGTGACCAGGCGTCTGCGCAGCGGCGCGGTACAGACCCAACAGATCATCGGCAATATCCTCAGCGCGTTCGACGAGGCGATTACCGGCGG
>DEPW01000137.1:0-2226 GCA_002358965.1 Bacteroidales bacterium UBA3382 | reverse complement strand
ATCATAAAGGCATTCAACGCAAACCGATATGTCGAAGGGAATTTCGAGAGACTGAACGAATCGCACAGGAAGCTGTGCCGCTCGATCTTCAACCGTCAGGAACTGGCGTCGCCGATGTCCGAATTTTTAGGCGTGACCGTTGCAATGCTGGTGCTTTTCTTTGCCGGATGGCTCAAGATCGAAGGAGGCGACGAGGCCCTCGGGATGAGCTGGCAGAGTTTCATAGTGTACATCGCCTTTTACTGGAGGGTGCTTGAGCCGGCGAAACTGATATCCAAGGCCTATTCGATGATCCTCAAGGGACTCGTTTCCGCTGACAGGATCTTCACGATACTCGATGTGGACAATCCGGTAAAGGATCCGGCGGCTCCGAAACCTTTGGACGAATTCAGTCAGGGCATAAGGCTCGACCATGTTTCGTTCAGTTACGGGGACAGGACCATCATCAATGATGTAACTCTGGACATACCTAAAGGCAAGATGGTCGCCTTGGTGGGCCCTTCGGGGGCCGGCAAGAGTACACTGGCCGATCTGATAGCGAGATTCTATGATGTGCAACAGGGCCGTATCATGCTCGACGGCAATGACATAAGGGATTACAGACAGGACGACCTGCACAGACTTATGGGCATAGTCACTCAGGAATCGATACTGTTCAACGATACTGTCTACAACAATATCAAGTTCGGTGTCGAGGATGCGCGCGAGGAAGATATAATCAACGCCGCAAAGATAGCCAATGCTCACGAATTCATCGAAAGGCTTCCTATGGGCTACGAGACCAACATAGGGGACAGGGGGGCCAAGCTTTCAGGCGGACAGAGGCAGCGTATCGCCATAGCGAGGGCGGTGCTGAAAAATCCGCCGATAATGATTCTCGACGAGGCGACATCCGCCCTTGATACCGAGAGCGAGCGCCTTGTGCAGGAGGCTCTTACGCATCTGATGAAGAACCGTACCTCCATTGTCATAGCCCACAGATTGTCCACAATCCAGTTCGCCGACAAGATCGTCGTGCTGCAAGATGGCGAAATAGTCGAGGAAGGTACGCATAATGAACTGATTAACAAGAAGAGCACTTACTCGCATCTTTGCGAATTGCAAACATTCTCTTAAAAAGACTGCTATGGAAAGATCATTGAACAAGATGTTGGAGGAAAGCTTCAGGGCCAATTGGGACAGGCCGGCGCTTTCGGATTATAAAGGGGTCACTCTGCATTACCGCGAAGTGGCCAAACATATAGCCAAACTGCATATCATTTATGAAAAATGCGGCATCCGCAAAGGCGACAAGATCGCGATTTGCGCCAGGAACCAGGCCAATTGGGGCGTGGCTTTCCTTTCATGCCTCACTTACGGAGCCGTAGCAGTCCCGATATTGCATGAATTCAAGCCGTCGAATGTGCATTATCTCGTCAATCATTCGGATGCGAAGGTGCTGTTCGTCGACGATGCGGTATGGTCGGGCATGACGGAAACGGAAATGCCGGAAATAGAGTCTATCATCCGCCTCGGGGACTTTACTCCGATTTATTCGTCCTCTTCCGCTCTGGAGGATGTCCACGAACATGTGAACGAACTTTTCGGGATGAAATACCCGAGACGCTTCACCAGCGACGATCTCGTGTACCACGAGGATTCTCCGGACGAAATGGCGATGATCAATTATACTTCGGGTACTTCCGGCTTTTCGAAAGGGGTGATGATTCCGTACAGGGCGTTGGTCTCGAATGTGCTTTTTGCCGCAGATGCCGAAAGCCACATGGACAACCGCTCCAAGGTCGTTTCCATGCTCCCTACTGCGCATATGTACGGAATGATGTTCGAATTCCTGTTCGAAATGACGATCGGCACGCATGTCCATTTCCTTACGAGGGTGCCAGGGCCGAGGGTGATTCTTGAAGCTTTCGCAGAAGTGAAGCCGGATGTGGTGATTGCAGTGCCGCTGATAATCGAGAAGATATACCGCAACAAGCTCCAGCCGCTGATCAGCCGTAACAGCATCAGGCTCATGATGTCGCTTCCTGTACTTAACGACATGATAAAGAAGCGTATCCACGATGAACTGGTAACGGCTTTCGGAGGAGTCTTCAAAGAGGTGATCATAGGCGGGGCGGCGTTCAACAGGGAAGTCGAACACTTTTTCAAGAAGATCAATTTTCCTTTCACCGTAGGTTACGGCATGACCGAATGCGGTCCTATTATCTGCTACGAAGACTGGAAACG
>DEPW01000089.1:2641-5267 GCA_002358965.1 Bacteroidales bacterium UBA3382 | reverse complement strand
AACCGACCAGCCGAACCGACCAGCCGAACCCCTCAGGCCGGACGGGCCGGCAAAACTCAGAATCTGAGGCTGATATTGTGGAGTTGTCCGTCCGTATGAGGAGACGGACTGCCGCCGTCCCGCATGTATATCCTGAAGTCTTTTCCTGCCATCAGAGGCATGTCGGAAGGAAGGGTGAGAGTGTCGACAAAGAGTATCTGTTCGGAAGAGACCGCCATGGCGGCATTCAGGACATCTTCAAAACGGTTGTACGAGCGGAGCATTATCTGGTTGGAGCCTTTCGAAAGACGGACCAGGACTTTCTCCGTGCGCTCCTTGCAACGGTAAGGATTCAGATGCTTGACTGTCTGGAAACCGTTGACGAACAGTTCCATCCCATTACCGGCAGTAACATCGAGCAGGATGTCCTGTTCCTTGGGTGAGAAGACATTCCAGACGATAAGGCAATTGTCGAAAGGATGTGACCGCACAGACAGCCGGTAGCTTTCCGATATCTCGGTCCAGCCGGAAAAATCACTGACTGCGGCGACGGTATCCGGAGTATCGAAAGACGAACCTCGGAAGAGTCTCATATAGCAGCCCTTAACGGTGTACCCTTCAGGCTCAAGAGCCAGCGGGTAAGACCCGGTCAATATCATTTCTCCCTCATACACAAGCCCCTCTGCTTTGGAAGGCCAGCCCGAGAGAGTCAATTTCAGCCTCTTGCCGTTCTCCGCCGAAGTATGGCGAACGCCGATACTCCCGAGGTCTTCTTCAGGGAGAACATCCCAGAAATGCGAAACAGTACTGCGGTAATTGCTGTAATAATCGAAACATGAATAGCTGTGCTCCTTCATCGCATTCGAGGCATCCAGCACAGTCGAACGGTTCAAAGCCATGTTGGCGGGAGAGAAATATACATAGCTGTCAAAATCCGCCTTTATCACTGGCACGAGCGTACTCAGCGAAGTCGTATCCGGTGACGGATATTCAGGGACGAAGACGACATAGTCGCCTTCCATCCTGGCTTCGACATTGCACGAGTCAAGGCGGTATCCCGGCATATGAAGCCGGATCTCTCCCGAAAGAGGCCTCTGGCCGGTAAGGATGAGATTCAGCCTTGAACCTCTGCCATCGGCACCCTGGGTGGTGACGCCCCACTCGAAATCCGTGTCAAAAGGAGACGGTTCGGCTGCGTAAATCGCATCCCCGTTCTCTTCCAGCCACTTCCCTATCATCAGCAGCACATCCTTTTCGAAAGGCACTACCGATCCGTCTCCGGCAGGGCCTATGTTCAAAAGATAATTGCCGCCGTGCGAAACGACTTCCGCAAGACGGGAAAGCTTTTCCAAAGCCTTGTCCGCGACACTTCCCCTGTGCTGCCAGGAACGGTAGCTCCATGTCTCATCGAACATCGAGGCCGAACTCTGCCAAGGAGCGTCAAGTGCGCCGTCAGGATAACGGTTGTCGCCCATTACCGAAAAATCATAATAGTCATTGCCGATCCGGCCGCTCACCATGCACTCCGGCTGGAGAGAATGTACCAGTTCGTAAAGCTCGCGGCTTTGTTGCGGAGTCTGCGACCCCATGTCGAACCAGAGTTCGGATATGGGACCGTAATTGGTGAGAAGTTCGGTAACTTGCGCCTTGTTGTATTCATGGTGTTCCGGCGTCACGAAGTCAGCGTTGTGGCTCGATATCGGATGGCCGTATGGACAATGCCAGTCGATTATCGAAAAATACAGTCCGAACCTCATGCCGGCCTTTGCGCAGGCATCGGAAAGCTCTTTTACGAAGTCCCTGCCGCATGGCGTAGCGTCGACCGAATTGAAATCGGTGGTCTGCGTACCGAACATGCAGAATCCGTCATGGTGTTTCGATGTGAAGACTATCGACTTCATTCCGGCCCTGCGCGCCAAGTCCACGATGCTGTCGGCATCGAAAGCCACGGGGTCGAACTCGTCCGCCGTCATGGCATACCAGTCGCTGAAAATGCCGGCGAACGACTGTATCTGTTCGCTATATCCCTGAGTCACAGGCTCGCCGTCCCAGACGCCTCCAAGTACGGAATAAAGGCCGAAATGGATGAACATGGAGTATTTTCCATCATGCCATTCACTATTGCCGTACAGGCTTTCCTCATCCATGACATTGCCGCCATTGCAGCTTGCCAGACAAAACAATGCCGCCACAGCGGCTACGGATACCATTTTAAATGCGACAGATATTTTCTTCATAAAAAAATTTTTTGTTGCGCGAAGATAGGGAAAATCGGTATATTTGTTTTCAAATAAAGGAAAAATATCAGCATGAGCATCGAATTCCTGATAAATTTTGCCGCAACGCCCGGCGACAGGATGTTCCTGATAATGGACATCGGCCGTCCTTGCGTCCAAAGAAACGAAATCGCGATGTCCGAGAGCGGCGGGGAAAGATGGAAAGCAATTGTGGAGATACAGGCCGGGAAAGACATAAGCTACTGTTTCCAAGTAAGATGCGCCAATGGACAAATCTTGCATGAGGCAGGATGTCCGCGCCGTTTCGTCGCAGGAACGGAAGATATCCGCATACACTGCAGCTGGCAGGGATACGACACATCGGCACCGTTGCTCACCGACGCTTTCACAAAAATATTTTTCCCGCACCC
>DEPW01000089.1:0-2591 GCA_002358965.1 Bacteroidales bacterium UBA3382 | reverse complement strand
CCGTCACCGCCCCCGCGATACAGGCAGGCAAATCGGTTTTCATCTGCGGAGCCTGCGATGTCCTCGGAAAATGGGATACGGCAAAAGCCTTGAAAATGAAGCCTTGCGGCGGCGCACGATGGGCTGCCGGAGTGCCGGTGCGGAAACAGGGCGAAAGGCTTGTCTTCAAATTCATAATGAAAAGCGTAACCTCCGGCGAAGACGAAGACATACTTTGGGAAGAAGGCTGCGACCGAATCCTGGAGGCCGCCCCGGGACATATATACGAATATTCCTCGGCAGCATTCACAGGCATGCCTCCCAGATTTGCAGGCACGGCAGTACCTGTATTTTCGCTCAGGGACGACGAAGGCTACGGGATCGGGGATTTTTCCTGCATGAAGAAGATGGCCGACTGGCTGCACGCCACCGGTCAGAAAATCCTGCAGATCCTCCCCGTAAACGACACTCTCGCCACATTCACATGGGCGGACTCCTATCCTTACAACGCTATTTCGTCAGTCGCCCTCAATCCGGCATACCTCAACCCTTCGCTTGTCGGGGAACTGCCTGAAAACGACGAGACCCGCGGCCTCGAGCTCAGGCGCAAGGCACTGGACATGTCGGAATCAGTGGATTTCGAAAAGGCGGTTGCGCTTAAAAACGACTATATCCGCTTACTGTACGGCTGTTTTTCGAGAAAGACCTTCGCCTCCGGGGATTTCAAAGCGTATTTTAAGGAAAACGGGGACTGGCTAANNTGGCTGCTGCCGTATTCGGCATTCTGCACCTTAAGGGACGAATACCGCACGGCAGACTTCCGCAAATGGGGCGAATGGGCTGAATACGGGGCAGGGACTGCCGAAAAGATGTGGTCGACGGCGAGATTCCGCAAAAGGATGAAAGTATACATCTTCACGCAATACCATCTGCACAGGCAACTTTCAGATGCCGTGACCTACGCCGCATCAAGAGGGATAGCCGTCATGGGGGACATACCCATCGGAATCAGCCCGTGCAGCGTCGAAGCATGGACGATGCCGTCGCTGTTCAATATGGATTTCTCGGCAGGCGCACCGCCGGACTATTTTTCCAGGGACGGGCAAAACTGGGGATTTCCGACTTACAACTGGGAAAGGATGGCCGAGGACGGCTATGCCTGGTGGAAATTCCGCCTGCTCAAAATGGCCGAATATTTTTCCATGTACCGTATCGACCACATACTCGGATTTTTCAGGATCTGGGAAATACCGAGAAGCGTAACTTCCGGAATGTACGGACATTTCTACCCGGCCCTTCCGTACAGTTCCACTGAACTGGCCTCCCTCGGTTTCGAAGATCCCGTCACTGACGGAGGGCNNTGTTCATCGAAGACCCTCGCAAGGCCGGGCATTACCACCCGTGCATCAATGGCACCGATACTCCATCGTTCAAGTCGCTTGACAGCGCCCGGAAGGAATCATACCGCAGGCTGCACGACGACTTTTTCTACCGCAGGCACAACGGATTCTGGAAGGACGGGGCCATGCTCAAGCTGTCCGAACTTGTCGCGGCGACCGGCATGACGCCTTGTGCCGAAGACCTCGGGATGATTCCGGATTGCGTGCCGCAAGTGCTTGACAACCTTAAGATCGCCACTCTCGAGATACAGCGCATGCCAAAGGCGCCGTTCACCGAGTTTGCCGATCCCGCCTCCTACCCATACCTGAGCGTATGCAGTACAGGCACTCACGATGTATCCACTTTGCGCGGCTGGTGGGAAGAGGACAGAGCAAGGACACAGAGATACTATTCCGGCATGCTGCACATGTCCGGCCCCGCCCCTTCAAGCCTCACTCCAGAGATATGCCGAGCCATCATCAAGGCTCACCTTCGAAGTCCGTCGGCCTTCGCCGTCTTACCAGTCCAGGACTGGCTGGCGCTTTCCGTCCAGGCCGATCCGTCGGATCCGCGCGAAGAGCAGATCAACAATCCTGCAGACCCCCGCCATCATTGGAAATACCGCATGCCTGCCTCGCCCGAGATGCTCACTGACGAAATCCGCAGATTGGTGGAAGAAGCCGGAAGATGATTCAAGGCACTTTCGCACGATGCCCGCCTCTCCGCCCTGCCAGACATCACGGAACGGACACAAAAAAAGCCCCGGGATTCACATCCGGGGGCGATTCCAAATTATGAAACGAATAACTATTATTTTTGAATGTTGTCTTTCTTCTTGTACCTCTGGTAGAATTTATCAACACGGCCGGCCGTATCGACAAGTTTCATCTTACCGGTGTAGAACGGATGTGATGTGTTGGAAATCTCAAGCTTCACCAACGGATATTCGACTCCATTGACTTCAATGGTTTCCTTTGTATTGGCGCACGAACGGGTGATGAACACATAGTCGTTCGACATATCCTTGAAAGCCACAAGGCGGTAGCTTTCGGGATGAATTTCTCTCTTCATTGCTATCTCAATTAAATTGTTATACTTTCTTACGGGCCGCAAAGGTAATTATTATTTTCGATTCGGCAAGCGAATATCGTAAAAAATCCGGACTTTTTTTTTTAAAAAAAAATTGATTATCCGCAAGATTACCCCTTGCCGGCGTGCCCACATCCCCCATG
>DEPW01000112.1 GCA_002358965.1 Bacteroidales bacterium UBA3382 | reverse complement strand
CCTGTTCCCGCTCTGCCCGAGCCAGGAATCCAATTCCGCTCTGCCGCTCTCATCCATATTTTCCTGAAGCGACCGAACTATAATATCTACCGGTATTCTTTTCTTTGCCATATGAGCGGTTTCTGCCTATCAGACACAAAAAAAGAGGACGACCCTATGTCGTCCCCCGTAATTTTCGATGCAAAAATTACAATATCAAAAAGAAAAAGTACATCTTCTTCAGTTTTATCCTCAACGTCTTCAATGCCCTGGTCATATGTGCCTCGACCGTCTTGACCGATATCCCCATTTCGGAGGCTATCTGTTCATTGGTAAGGCCTCCGCTTCTGCTCCTGCTGAAAACTTCCTTGCATTTGGGCGGCAAAGAGCATATGGCTTCCCGGACAAGATATGATATGTCCTCTGCATCCACGTCAGCCAACGAATCCGGTACGGACAGCCAGGATTCGATGTCGTCTATAGGGACCCCGGGGCCCGGTCTTGACCTGAGAAAGTTAATGGCCCTGTTCCTTACGCTGCGGAAAAGATAGGATCCGACAGAAGATTCGATATTTATTTTCTCCCTGTTTTTCCAAAGATAGATAAACAGGTCAAGGACAATCTCCTCTGCATCCATCCTGTCTTTGACGATCAGATATGCATATCTGCACAGAGGCGCATACATGCTGTCGAAAAACTTCCTGAAACTGACCAGGCCGCCATCCGACTTGAAACATGCCCACAAGATATCTATCGTTACGGTACTATCCATAGATTTTTCTTTACATCCATGCAAATCTAAACATTTTTAATTACAAGACTATTAAATGAGCCTTTTATGCACAAAAAGGCACAAAAAAAGCAGAGCCGGAAAAAATCCGGCCCTGACTTTCTTCAGGATAATTAACCGAGCTACTGCAATCTGACGTCCACGAATATCGGAAGATGGTCCGAGGCCTTGGCAACATCCCCGGAAAGGAATCTGTAGCATACAGCCGTAGCGGTCCTTGCATATTTGGCCCCGTTATTCAGCACCATTACATAATCGATACATGTATTCGGATCGTCAGAAGGGAAAGTCGGATCGGAAACCGAAAGGATTGTCCAATTCTTTTTCAGCTCGTTTATCGGTGCGCTGCCAGGAGTGGAATTCAGGTCCCCGCACAGGAACACCGGTTTCGCTGTATCCCCGTATTTCTCCATCATCACAGAAGAGATAAGCGCCGCCTGTCCGGTTCGCGCCTTGTCCGAAACATGGTCAAGATGGGTAGACGCAAATACGAAATCCCGGGTCTCAATCACACCCAGTACCCTTGCTTCCGCCCCTTCTCCCTGCGGAAGCGGGACAGAATACTTTTCCTGCACTCCAAGACTGCTTCTGACAACGGCGCCTTCACCGTATTCCCCTCCGGCAAAATCTATCGCCTTGCCGAAAAGATAGTCCCAGTCACCGAGTTCTTCTGCCAGCACCTTAAGCTGGTCAGTATCGTGCCTCGTATTGTAATAGTCAAGTTCATTGACCGCTATGGCATCCGCGTCCAGTTCGTCCATTAAAGTAGCTACCAGCGAAGTGCTGTTATCAAGATACTTGGAGAAAACCCCGACATTATAGGAAACCAGTCTGACTGTACCGGCTTCCTTACGGTAAAGTTCTGTCTTGTCAACAGGCTGTCCTGACCCGGATTCCCCGCCGGCAGTAGAACAACATAACGAAATTAAAATTACCGATACGGCAATAATGAGGCATTTTGGTCTAATCATATCCTTGGATTTAATGTTTTGACGGTGTGCAAAGTTAAAATAAAAAATGAGGTAACCTGAAAAGGCTACCTCATTTTCATATGCGATTGCAAAATTATTTGCTTTCCTTGCGGTCACCACCGCGACGACGGTCACCGCGACGGCGGTCACCGCGGCCTCCGCGGTTCTGTCCGCCCTGCTGCGAGTGGGCTCCGGCAGCTACTCCTGCATTCGGAGAAAGGTCTCTCTTTCCGTAAACCTCACCGTTGCAGATCCACACCTTGATACCGAGCACACCTACTTTCGTATGAGCCTCTGCCAAAGCATAGTCGATATCGGCGCGGAATGTATGGAGAGGAGTACGTCCTTCCTTGAACATTTCGCTGCGTGCCATTTCAGCTCCGCCGAGACGTCCGCTGATCTGAACCTTGATACCCTCGGCACCTACTTTCATGGTAGTAGCGACTGCCATCTTGATAGCCCTTCTGTATGAAACACGGCCTTCGATCTGGCGTGCGATGTTGTCTGCCACGATGTGGGCGTCTACCTCAGGTTTCTTCACCTCGAAGATGTTGATCTGGACATCTTTCTTGGTTACTTTCTTGAGCTCTTCCTTAAGTTTGTCTACCTCGGCTCCGCCTTTTCCGATTATAACGCCCGGACGTGCGGCATGGATAGTCACTGTGATGAGCTTGAGAGTCCTCTCGATAACTATTCTGCTAAGGCTGGCCTTTGCAAGACGGTTTACAAGATACTTACGGATTTCGTAGTCCTCTGCGATCTTCTCCGCATAGTTACCACCACACCAGTTAGAGTCCCAACCACGGGTGATACCGATTCTGTTGCTGATAGGATTTGTTTTCTGTCCCATATTTTACTCCTCCACAGGTTTGTTTTTAACATCAAGAATCACAGTCACATGATTGGAACGCTTGCGTATGCGGGATGCGCGGCCTTGAGGCGCCGTACGGATCCTCTTAAGGGTACGACCTTCGTCCACCATGATAGTCTTGACATAGACATTCCCGTTGTCAAGCTCCTTGCGGTTGCCTTCGTTCTTTGCTTCCCAGTTCGCGATAGCGCTGCGAATGAGCTTCTCGAGACGGTTTGAAGCCTCTTTTTTCGAATATCTCAATATATCGAGGGCGCGGTTAACCTCAACTCCTCTTATAAGGTCAGCGACGAGACGCATCTTGCGAGGCGAGGTAGGAACATCTTTCAGCTTTGCTATAGCTGTCTGCTTTTTTATCTCTTTAAGCCTTTCGGCCATCAATCTTTTACGAGCTCCCATAATTTCACTTTTGTTTAATATTATTTACGATTGCCCGAATGGCCTTTGAATGTGCGTGTTGGAGCAAATTCGCCGAGCTTGTGGCCAACCATGTTTTCTGTCACATATACCGGAATAAACTTATTTCCGTTATGAACAGCTATGGTATGCCCGACAAAATCCGGAGAGATCATACTTGCTCTCGACCAAGTCTTGACAACCTCTTTTTTCTTGCTTCCATCATTCATGGCAAGAATCCTCTTTTCCAGAGCTTCTTGAATATATGGACCTTTTCTTAATGAACGACTCATAATCTCTATACTTTTATTCCGTTATTTTTTCCTTCTTTCAATAATAAACTTACTTGAAGTCTTCTTAGGATTGCGAGTCTTGTATCCCTTGGCAGGAATACCCTTGCGCGAGCGTGGATGTCCACCGGATGCACGACCTTCACCACCACCCATAGGGTGATCGACAGGGTTCATTACTACACCACGGTTACGAGGCCTGCGGCCCAACCATCTCTTACGACCTGCTTTTCCGTGAGACTCCAGATTGTGGTCAGGATTGGACACTGTTCCAACGGTTGCACGGCATGTCACAAGCACCATCCTGGTTTCACCCGAAGGGAGACGGAGGATAGCGTACTTGCCTTCACGCGCTGCAAGCTGAGCATATGTTCCGGCAGAACGTGCCATCGCGGCACCCTGTCCAGGACGGAGCTCGATATTGTGGATAAGTGTACCAAGCGGAATTTCAGCAAGAGGCAAAGTGTTGCCAAGCTCAGGAGCCACACCTGGACCCGAAGCTATGACTTGACCTACCTTTAATCCGTTAGGAGCGATGATGTATCTCTTTTCGCCATCTTGATAAACTACGAGTGCTATGCGTGCGCTACGGTTAGGATCGTACTCGATGGTCTTTACCTTTGCCGTATAGTTGTCTTTGTCGCGGCGGAAGTCGATGATACGGTACATCCTCTTGTGTCCGCCACCGATATAACGCATAGTCATCTTACCCTGGTTATTACGTCCGCCGGTCTTGCGCAACGGTTCCAACAGGGACTTCTCTGGTACAGTGCAGGTAATGTCGTCAAACGCACTGATTACCTTATTTCTTTGACCGGGAGTGACCGGTTTGAATTTTCTTACTGCCATCGTACTTAAATGTTACTGTAGAAATCTATTTTATCTTCCCCGGCCAAGGTCACATAAGCTTTCTTGAAGTGATTGGCACGACCTCTTATAAGTCCTTCCTTCGTATAACGGGACTTCTTCTTACCGTGATAATTCAGAGTATTTACATCTTTTACGACAACTCCGTACTTCTTTTCGACGGCTTTCTTGATTTCCACTTTGTTAGCATCGCGGCTTACCAAAAAACCGTAACGGTTCAATTTTTCGCCAAGAACCGTCATCTTCTCTGTTACTATAGGCTTAATCAAAATATCCATTGTCTATGATTTTTACGCATTAACCCGTGCTGAAAGTATATCCTGAACTCCATCGACAAGTACGAGCGAATTAGAATTCATTATCTCGTAAGTATTGATTTCGTTAACACAGATCACCCTCACTTCCTGGAGGTTGCGTGATGACAGGTAAATATTATCCGAATAGTCTGGCAGCACTACGAGCACTTTCCTTCCGTTAGCCTTGATGTTGTCAAGTATGCGGAGGAATTCCTTGGTCTTAGGTGCTTCCATCTCAAAACGCTCCAACATTGTAATCGAATTTTCCATAGCCTTGTATGAAAGTGCGGAAAATCTTGCAAGTTGTTTGACTTTCTTGTTAAGCTTTGTACGGTAACTGCGTGGAACCGGACCGAAAACACGGCCGCCGCCCGGATACAGGTTGGATTTCAAGCTGCCGTGGCGTGCGCCGCCGGAGCCTTTCTGGCGGATGAGTTTCCTTGTACTGTGCGAATTCTCACGGCGTGTCTTTACCTTGTGGGTACCTTGTCTCTGGTTACCGAGATACTGTTTGACGTCAAGATAGATGGCATGATCGTTAGGCTTGATGCCAAACACCCTTTCATCGAGAACTACTTTCTTTCCCGAATCTGTTCCATCGATTTTGTAAACTGACAATTCCATCGATTAGTCCTCCACGATTACATAAGAATTCCTAGCTCCAGGAACAGAGCCTTTCACTACGAGAAGGTTGTTCTCAGGAATAACTTTGATTACTTCAAGGTTGAACACCTTGACACGCTCGTTACCGGTGTGTCCGGCCATACGCATTCCCTTGAATACTCTTGAAGGCCAAGAAGATGCGCCAAGTGAACCAGGGTGACGGAGCCTGTTGTGCTGACCGTGGGTACGGCCGCCGACCCCTTGGAAGCCATGGCGTTTGACAACGCCCTGGAAACCTTTACCCTTAGAAGTACCTACGACATCGACGAACATCCCCTCGTTGAAAATGTCGCCCACCGTAAGCTGGTCACCGAGTTTGAGGTCCTGAACAAAGTCGGCCTTGAACTCGACAAGTTTCTTCTTAGGCGTAACGCCTGCCTTGTCAAAGTGACCTTTCATCGCCTTGCTGGTACGTTTTTCCTTCTTTTCGTCATAGGCAAGCTGCACAGCGGTATAACCGTCCTTTTCCAAGGTACGCAACTGCGTAACAACACACGGACCAGCCTCAATAACAGTGCATGGGATATTTTTCCCCTCGGCACTGAAAACGGAAGTCATTCCGATTTTCTTTCCAATTAATCCAGGCATTGGTTTGTTAATTAACTGTTAATCAATAAAATGAATATACTACGCCATTTAAGCGGACTGCAAAGTTACAACTAATTTCCTAATTTCCAAAAAAATCAGAATTTCACAGACATCCCAATATTGTACATCATGAACGCATAGATGTCCGCCATTTCGTCCATTACCTTCGACACGGGCTTTCCTCCGCCGTGTCCGGCGTTCGAATCGATCCTGATGAGTTTAGGAGCGTCCCCGGTATCCGACCACTGCAACTGTGCGGCATATTTGAACGAATGCGCAGGAACCACACGGTCGTCATGATCGGCCGTAGTGACGAGTATCGCAGGATATTCCGTTCCGTCATTACTGATATTGTGCAGAGGCGAATAAGCCTTCAGGTATCTGAACATCTCTTCGCTGTCGTCTACCGTGCCGTAATCCGGAGCCCAGTTCCAGCCGATAGTGAACAGATGGTACCTGAGCATGTCCATCACGCCGACACGCGGTACTGCCGCGCCGAAGAGTTCCGGCGCCTGATTGACACAAGCACCTATCAGCAGACCGCCGTTCGAGCCTCCCATGACGGCTATCCTGCCTTTGGATGTATAATTGTTGGCCACAAGATATTCGGCGGCAGAGATGAAATCGTCGAAGACATTCTGCTTGTTCAACTTCGTACCCGCATCATGCCACTTTTGGCCGAACTCGTTGCCGCCGCGCATATTGACCTGCACATACACGCCTCCGTTTTCGAGGAACGGGATATAGTTGGTCGAGAACGAAGGATAGAGCGAGATTCCGAATCCGCCGTAGCCCGTCATGATGACCGGATTGTTCCCGTCAAGTTCCATGCCTGTCCTGTATACTATATACATAGGGACCGGAGTGCCGTCCTTGGAAGTGAAGAAGACCTGCTTGGTTTCATACTGGGCGCTGTCGAAATCGACTTCAGGGGAATAATACAGCGACGAGCTGTCGTTTTCCGCATCATACATGTAAATGGCTCCGGGAACGGTAAACGATGTGAACGAATAGAATATTTCGTCACTGTCTTTCGAACCGGAGAGCGAAACCGCTCCTGCCCCAGGCAGCGTCACTTCCTTCATGCCGCTGCCGTCGAGTCCGGCCACATAGACATGGTTGGCCACATCCTTGTCATACACGAGAAACAGCCTTCCGTCCATGATCGAAGCATCCGAAAGCACCCATTCCTGCTCGGGAACTATTTCCTTCCAATCCTTCACGCCCGGAGAAGAGAGGGAAGCCTCCATGACACGGTAGCGCGGAGCCCCGTAATTGGTGTAGATGTATATCCTGTCCCCTACCGTGGCTATCGGACGATACTGCGAATCATAGTTTTCGACCATCGGCACAAAGCCTTTTTCCCGATGTGAGAGATCCATCACGCTGATCAGGTTGCCCGAACCCATTCCGTCCGAATACAGAAAGAGCATATTTTCATCGTCCGAAACCGAAACGGTATAGAATCGTTTCGGATAATCCTTGTTTTCATAAAACACCTTGTCCTCCGACTGCGGGGTGCCGAGCTTGTGGTAATACACCTTATGCCCCTGGTTGATCGCCGTAAACTCCTTGCCCTCTTCAGGAATTCCGTATGCGCTATAGAAGAACCCGTCACGATACCATTCGGCCCCGGAGAATTTGCACCATTCGATATGGTCAGGGAGCATCTCGCCGGTAGCCGGATCCATCACATAGATTTCGGACCAGTCCGAACCGTTGCGCGAGACAGTATAGGCCATGTATTTGCCGTCTTTGGAAAAATAAGTTCCGGTAAGGGCCACGGTGCCTTCGTCCGAAAGCGCGTTAGGGTCGAGAAGGACGGTACCTTTCCTGTCCGAAAGACTGTCGGAGCGGTAAAGCACGCTCTGGTTCTGCAAACCGTCATTGCGGAAAAAATAATATTTGCCGTTCCTCTTGACAGGAGCGCCCGCCTTTTCATAATTGTAAAGATCCATGAGCCTTTGCTTGAGAGCCTCTCTGAAAGGTATGGCGTCAAGATACGCGCGCGTAACGGCGTTCTCGGCCTCCACCCACGAAGCCACTTCGGCCGAAGTGTCGTTCTCCATCCATCTGTACGGGTCTGCGACAGTGTCGCCGTAAAATACATCGGTCACATCGGCGCGGTGAGCCGACGGATAAGTCTTCGGAGCACGAGGCCCACAGGCTGTTACAAGTACGCAAGCCATGATAATTGCTATTTGATTTTTACCCATAATTATACTTTTATTTAGGTTTTGCGATATACCGGGCGCAAAAATAAGAATTTTTCACTATATTCGCATTTAATGTTAATATTATTAATCATTTAGCCGCACAGATCCGCTATGAACATACACAACCACTACTCCCTGAAAGACAGAAACACCTTCGGGATGGATGTAGTAGCCGACTGCTACATAGAATATGAAACCAGGCCGGAACTCCTTAATATAATACGCATGGCAAACCAGGGACTCCTGCCAAGGCCGCTGCTGCACATCGGAGGAGGCAGCAACATACTGTTCACACAGGATTTCCATGGGACAGTGATACGCTCGAGAATCATGGGCATAGACCGGGTCGACGGAGCGGCCATGCTGAAAGTCGGCGCCGGAGTGAAATGGGAACACCTTTGCGATTTCTGCGCGAAAGAAGGCATCTGGGGCATCGAAAACCTGTCGATCATCCCGGGAGAAGTCGGAGGAGCCGTAGTGCAGAACATCGGAGCATACGGGGTAGAGCTCAAAGATGTGGTCTATAGCGTCGAAGCATACTCGCTCACTACCGGCGAAAGGAAGATATTCAACAACAACGAATGCAAGTTCGGCTACAGGAAGAGCGTGTTCACCACACAGTACAGCGACTGGGCCGTAGTTACCGCGACTTTCGACCTTTCATACAATCCGAAGCCGAACATCGAATACGGGGAGCTTCGCAATGTGATCGCCAGATACCACCACCGGAAACCGGAGCAGGTCGACATCAGATATGTCACCCAGATGGACATCCGCGAAGCCATAATCGAAATCAGAAGTTCCAAACTCCCCGATCCGGAAAAAATCGGAAGCGCCGGAAGTTTCTTCAAGAACCCTTATGTCGACAGGAACATATACGAAGCCATCGCAAGGGAATATCCCGACGCCCCGAACTACCCTCAGCCTGACGGGCGCATAAAGCTTTCGGCCGCTTGGCTGATAGACAAATGCGGATGGAAAGGTGCCGTCCACAAAGGAGCCAAATGCTACGAAAAGCAGCCGCTTGTCATCGTAAACACCGGCACGGCAAAAGCATCCGACATCATCGAACTCGCACATGAAATCCAGGTATCGGTTGCGACAAAGTTCGGAGTCGACCTCAAACCCGAAGTAAAATACATTTAGAATGGCATCATTCGTCATAGAAGGCGGCAACAAGCTGCACGGGACAATCGTACCCCAGGGAGCAAAGAACGAGGCTCTCCAGGTAATCTGCGCGACATTGCTGACCCCGGAAGAAGTCGTCATCGACAATGTTCCGGACATACTCGACATCAACAACCTGATTTCGCTCCTGCAGGGCATGGGCGTGAAGGTGTCGCGCCTCGAAAAGGAAACATACAGTTTCAAGGCCGAAAAAATCGACTTCGCATACATCGAGAGCAAGGAATTTGCAAAAAAATGCTCGTCGCTGCGAGGCTCGGCCATGCTTGTCGGACCGCTGCTCGCCCGTTTCGGAAAGGCCTGCTTCGCCAAGCCCGGAGGGGACAAAATCGGAAGGCGCCGTCTCGACACCCACTTCATGGGGATGTGCAGCCTCGGCGCCGAATTCAGCTACGACAGCGAAATAGGCACATACCGTTTCAAGACCAAAGGCCTGAAAGGCAGCTACATGCTGCTTGACGAGGCTTCGGTGACCGGAACCGCCAACATAGTCATGGCCGCATCTCTGGCAAAGGGGGACACCACCATATACAACGCCGCCTGCGAGCCTTATGTCCAGCAGCTCTGCAAGATGCTCGTCGGCATGGGAGCCAAGATCGACGGCATAGGCTCGAACCTGCTGCGCATCACCGGAGTCGAAAGCCTGCACGGGACGAGGCACAAGATGCTGCCCGACATGATCGAAGTAGGCAGCTTCATCGGGATGGCCGCAATGAACGGAGACGGCGTCACCATCAAGGATGTGTCTTACAACGATCTGGGCATCATACCGGACAGTTTCCGCCGTCTGGGCATAACCGTCGAACAGCGAGGCGACGACATCCATATACCGCGACACGACAGCTACCGGATAGAGACATTCCTCGACGGCTCCATCATGACGATAGCCGACGCACC
>DEPW01000055.1:7310-7806 GCA_002358965.1 Bacteroidales bacterium UBA3382 | reverse complement strand
TAGCCATGCAGATTAATTTTTGCGATACCTCCAAATTTGGCTTTTCCAGGGCAATTGGAGGTATTCTTTTTATCTTTAGCCAAGATACAAATTTTATATTACATTGGCAATTAATTCGTTATGAAGTTTTATTCTTTTTACGACAGTCCCTAAGTATCTTGATGGCAATATTAAGAAAGTGTTCAAAAAGGCGTTGAGGACGAAATTTGTCAATCGCGTGATTGAATCGTATCCGTGTGAAATTATATAAAAAATTTTAACGATTGTCCGCAAAAATATCCCTTGCGGGTCGCCTGCCTGTCGGCGAGACATCCGCTGCAGTGGCCTGCCGTCCGCAGATGCCTTGTCGGGAGCACACCCCGACTTAATTTAAGTACATCGTAGTTCGTTGATACTCAACAGCTTGTGGTTGTAACAATTTTTTACAGGTGTGGATTCCGAGGGTTTCTGAACCCCCTCTGCTCCACAGTCAAATTTTGGCATATGTATCATTAAT
>DEPW01000055.1:7042-7259 GCA_002358965.1 Bacteroidales bacterium UBA3382 | reverse complement strand
AAGTCGGGGTGTGGACGCAAATTAAAATCCAAGACGCCATTCTAAAGCAGGGGCTTTGTCGCAGTGAGCAACGGCATGTTACGGGACACAAGTGCGCGGGCGAGACAGGGAACTCCCGGTGCGTGTCGGCAGGGCGGTCGTGAACGGACAGTATATATGCATTCATCAGTTAGTTTCGGAAATCAGCACCTTTCCGGACATGCTTCCAGACAAGGCC
>DEPW01000055.1:0-7003 GCA_002358965.1 Bacteroidales bacterium UBA3382 | reverse complement strand
TACCACCGCGCACACCGGCAGGCATGGCATACGCCACGATCAAGACCAAAGGAAAGACATCACAACGCCTTTTCCAGCACCATCCTGGTATTGCCGGAAGCATCACGGAACTCTATCCGGTCCTCACCGACGGCATAATAGCTCTTGACTTCCCTGAAAGCCGGAAGGAAGACGCTCTCTACTTCAAGCCCCGGACCAGCCATCATAGTAGTGGCCGCATTAGAGAAATCCGCAACCGTAGGATCATCGCCCTGTCCCGTACGAGCCATCAGCAGATTGCATCCGGTACAGCCGAACACCGAACTGTCTGCCGGTGAAAAACCGACATAAACCCTGTTTGCCAAAGAATCGGCGACTATCTGAGTGCCATCTATTTCAATGACATTCCATTCGCCGGAAAGTTCAGTCCACACCCCGGCCTTTTCACCAGAGCAGGCAGCCAGCATGGCCGCCGCCAAAACAGCAATAAAAACCTTGTACATGTAAGTCATTAAATTTTAAAATAAGCGCCGCAAGTTATCAAAAAATCCGTTAAGATGCAACGGGACCAAATCCTAACAAATTAGGATTGTCCCATTGGAAGCGCAAGAGTATTTTTGCCGCATGAACAACTTGAAGAAAATACGGCTTGCCATATCCATATTAATTACCGCCATTTGCCTGTCGGCAGGACAAACCGCCGCCGCATCCGCAAAGGATCCCGGCAAAGACACCGACTACGGCAGACCTGCCGGAACGACCGACACCCTTGACAATAGCGTAATCACCGGCACTGCCCGGACGAGCTTCCTAAGCGAAGGCAAGACAGTCCCGACGACACGGCTGTACCTGAAACGCATCGAAAGGGAAAGGGTACTCGATTACAAAGACCTGTCGGCCACGGTGCCCAACCTCTTCATCCCGGAATACGGATCGAAAATGACATCATCGATTTACATGCGAGGACTCGGCGCCAGGATAGACAACCCGGTAATGGGACTTTACATCGACGGCATAGGCTACTTCAACAAGAACGATTTTGACACGGAACTCTTCGACATCAGATCGATAGAGGTATTCCGCGGACCGCAAGGCACGCTCTTCGGACGCAACACCATAGGAGGCATCATCAGCATCACGACCCTCTCCCCTCTCGCATACCAGGGGACAAGGGCCGAAATAGGCTACGGAAACGGCAACAGCCTCGAAGCCAGAATATCGCACTACGCAAGACTGTCGGACGACATCGGCATCGGCGTCGGAGGATATTACAGGCACAAAGACGGATTTTACAAAAACGCATATGTATCATCGCACCCTGAATGGACGCAGGAACACAGTTCAGGAGCATGGGCCGATCCTGCACTTTGCGACTGGAGCGACGAAACCGGAGGGAGATTAAGGGCTGAATGGAAAGCCGGCAGCAAAGCAAAGTTCGACAACACCCTGTCGGCAAACTGGCTCCGTCAGGGAGGCTTTCCATACAGGATGCCTGGACAAGAGATAGACTACAACGGCTTCTGCGGATACGAAAGGCTCAACATCACGGAAGGCCTCAGCTACGAGTTTGCGCTTGGAAGACTGTCATTGTCAGGCACGACATCGTACAGATACGGGAAAGACCGTATGGACATGGATCAGGACTACTTGCCGCTGTCCTACTTCACCCTCGCACAGGCACAACAGGAACATTCCGTATCCCAGGAGCTCGTTTTGAAACAGGCAGAATCCCCGGAAACCGGCTGGGACTGGATTGGCGGCTTGTCATTATTCTACAGACACAACAGCATGGACGCTCCAGTCACATTCCTCAAAGACGGCATCGACGAACTGATACTGGGACAGGCCAATGCGGGAATAGGCTCAGTATTCCCCGGACACGGGATAAGACTCGGCCAGGACAGTTTCGTCATGGACAGCGATTTCCTCACGCGCACGACAGGCGCCGCCCTGTACCACACTTCATATTACAGGACCGGAAAATGGATTTTCGAAGCAGGATTGCGGATAGATTACGAGCATCTGACATTCGACTATTCGTCGGGAACGGAAATAGACTATCTCTTCACCCTCACCATGGA
The DNA here is from genome assembly GCA_002358965.1 of Bacteroidales bacterium UBA3382. Lineage (GTDB taxonomy): Bacteria > Bacteroidota > Bacteroidia > Bacteroidales > UBA932 > Merdivivens. Next base: position 4,943 of record DEPW01000055.1, on the reverse strand, counting down.
CGAGTACAAGCACCTTGAAAGCCGGCTCGAAGACAAAGAAAGGCTCGGTTATTTCGAAGTCCTGCCGCGCATTGCCGTAAGGTACGGAGACGACAACTGGAACGCCTATGCGTCGGTATCGAAAGGATACAAGGCAGGAGGCTTCAACACACAGCTCTTTTCGGACATATTGCGCGAAAAACTCGCCGGCGACATGATGGCCGGCCTCGGAATGCCCGGCAACGGCGGAGGGTATCCCGCAGACAGCGGACAGGACATAGCCGGAATCATAACATACGAGCCGGAAAAATGCTGGAACTTCGAAATCGGAGCCGCAGGCTTCGTCTCATACGGGCGTTCTTACTTTAGCGGAAGCCTGACCGCCTTCCTCATCGAGACCTTCGACCAGCAGCTCACCGTCTTCCCTGAAAAAGGCACCGGAAGGATGATGACCAACGCAGGAAGGAGCCGCAGCGCCGGCATCGAGGCTTCGCTCAATTACAGATACGAAAGACTGTCACTGGACATCAATTACGGATTCACCGATGCCAGATTCGTCATATACGACGACGGCCGCGAGGATTTTTCAGGAAAACATGTCCCGTACATACCTTCCAATACGCTCTCCGCTTCCGCCACATATTCATTGCGAACAGCCCTCGGACCGCTTGAGAGCATAGATTTCAATGTCAACACCAAGGCTTTCGGAAAAATATGGTGGAATGAGGACAACACTTTGAGCCAACCGCTTTACGCCCTGCTCAACGCTTCGGTACAGTTGGTCTTCAAAGGATTTTCCATCGAATTCTGGGGGAAAAACATAACCGGTACCGGTTACGATACATTTTACTTCGTATCGCTCGGAAACGCCTTTCTCCAGGAAGGCCTTCCGGCCACTTTCGGAGCCGGCCTGCAATTGGAACTCTGACACAGCCTCAGATACGGTCGAGACCGACAAGTCCGTGCAGCACGGCATACACAGTAAGCGCCGGAACGGACTTGATATGCAACTTGTCGGTAATATGCTTACGGTGCGAAATCACCGTCGTAATGCTTATGCCGAGCCTGTCGGCTATCTCCTTGTTCAGATGTCCTGTCGCCACTAAACGCAACACCTCCGTTTCCCTCCCTGTCAGGACAGGTTTCCCGTCACCGCGGCCCGTGTCATCGACACTGTGCCCCTCCTTATGGCCTTCGCAATGCACACGCATCAGAGCGCCCAGAGTATCATGCCTGCCCGAATCCAGACTGATGTACCTCAGTCCTGTCTTGGCCAGCACCGAACCGTCGGGCCGCCCCCTGACGAGCAAGATTACCACGAAAGGAAGGGACGCGAAACAAGAGGCATTGGAAAAATAAATCCGTCCGTCCACGAAACAATGGACGAAACGGCGTCTTCCGGCATCCACCATGAAAGAGTCGGCATCTTCATACAGCAGCACCTCGGCAAAAGGAACAAGGCTCTCGAGCAGAGTCTTCATGCCGAGAGCCGTAAGATATTCCGGTTCGATTACCGCTATCGTATAAGGTACGCCTGCCTTGTGTGCCACCTTATCATTCACCTACGAGTGCGTTGAACAGTTCATACGCGCTGCGGACATCGCCGAAATCGGTCTTCATCTCGCCCGAAAGCTGTTTGATGAGGTCCTTCTTGTCCGGAAAGAGCTTCGTGAAAGCCTTCCTTGTGGAAATCATCACCTTGTTGCCCTTCACAAGGACAGGAAGCAGCTTCATGCTGTATTTCAGCTCCATGTTCTTGCCGACATTGCTGCTGTTCGAGCCCCCCATGTCGTTAAGGGCGTTAACGGTCTTTGCAGTCGAGGTTGCAGGAATCCTTCCGTAAGATGTCATCGCCTGCATCTGTTCCACGGCCATATCCTTGACGAAACAAAAAGAGCAGTCTCCGGAAAATTTCAGCACCTGGGCATAACCGAATTTCGTCTTGTAAAAAGTCTTGTTTGCAGCTATCACATACATGACATCGTCTTCCCTTACCACATTGAGGGTATCCCCCGAAGAAGGGTCGATGAACTTCACGCACTGATCGACATTGGATATGTTCAATTTGGCCGAAGAAGAGCTGTAATCAGTAAAGAACACTTTTCCGTCCGAAAATTCCGGCAGGGCGAAAGCCACCGTGTCCGACAGGACATTCTCAATGCCTTGCCCTTTCGAATAATCGATTTCGCCAGACTGGCTCTGGGCCATGGCGGCAAACGGCATGGCCATGGCAGCGGCAAGCGCCGTCACAAAATGTAAAAACCCGAATCTAATCTTCATCATAACGCATTATTTTAACTGTCATTCTAATCTTTTTTCCTGTCGGGATTGTCCGGGAACCAGCCCCTTTCAACCCTTCTCTTCTGCTCCTTGATTTCACGGACGCTCCAAAACATCGAAAAGGCAATTACTCCCAACAGTATGGAAGCGACGAGATTCTGCACGAACACGGCCACCGTTGCCAATACGGCGCCTCCCGCGAGGAACCACCATCTGGATTTCAGACCGAAGTGATAATAGGCCTTGACTACGATAGGATGGAAGACACCTATTATGACAAAAGTCGCTGCACCGACGACAAGTCCCCAGATATTCAAATCCATATTGATGCCTGAAAGTTTTTCACAAAAATATAATATTTTTCACTACAAATCATAAAACTCGTCTATAATTTGCCGGGCCAGCGGCATGTTTTCCGGCTTCCCTGCGTCCGCCAACACCAACGAGTCCTGTTCGAAAGCCCTGATACGGCATGTCCTGCATGACGCCAAGTAAAAATCCGTTATGGAAAACCGTCCTGAAAAACCTGCGGAACGGACTTCGTCGAAGATTGAGGCAGAGGCGACATGTATGCCCGAAAAGGCCAGCATCCTGTAATCGCCCGGCTCTATCCTGCCGTAAGGCGAACGGACCTCTCCTGTCGAGGCATCGCACCAGCCTGCCAAAAGCGAATCGTCATCGAACAGCAAGTATCTCCGGCTCTTCCTCGCGCTCACGAGCAAGGTCGCCATATCCCCGTCGCGGTGCGATGAAACGAGAGCGTGGATATCGGCATTCGAAACGATGTCCGAATTGTGCATCACAAAAGGACTGCCGGCAAGAAATCTTTCCGCATACAGCATACCTCCCCCTGTTTCAAGCAGGCAATCGGTCTCGTCGGATATCTCGACCCCGAGTTCCCCGCCCATCGTACGGAACTCTTCACCTGAAAGATACTCCTTGATCATGTCCGCAAAATGATGGACATTCACTACGATGCCGTCCACGAGGCCCGAATGTATGAGTTTCCGCACCACCCAGTAAATCAGCGGCCTGCCTTCTAAAGGATAGAGGGCTTTCGGAGCATGGAGGGTAAAGGGTTTCAACCTGGTCCCGAGACCGGCCGCAAAGATCAGGGCTTTCATTTCACGGCAGCCTCCATCTCTCTATGAACCAGTTTGATACGCACAGGATACCTGGCAGACAGATATGACGCCAGCTTTTCGGCGCAATATACCGAACGATGCCTTCCGCCGGTACAGCCGAAAGCTACGAACAGGTGCTCGAAGCCGCGCGAAATGAAATCGGACACATGCATGTCCACTATCGGGAATACATTGTCAAGGAAGGCAGGCATCGCAGTTCGCTCTTCGATGAACCTTGCCACAGCCTCGTCCCTGCCGTCCAGGGACTTGTACTGCTCGAACCTTCCGGGATTCAATATGCCTCTGCAATCGAAGATGTAGCCTCCCCCGTTTCCGCTACGGTCTTGCGGAAGCCCTTTTTTATAGGAAAAACTGCATATTTCCACTTCGAGGCAAGAGCCTTTCGCGTACAGCGAGCGGATGAGTCCCGACAGATAAGGGACAGCCGCTTCCAGATCGCCGCCGGGAACCGCCCTCAATTCGTCGGACGGGTATCCGAGAAAATCGCCCGAAAACAGCTCCGATACATTCTTCAACGCATACGGGATGCTCGAACGAAAATGCTTCTTGCCTTCATGCAGGCCTCTGTAACCGTATGCTCCGAGCACTTGCAACATCCTGAATAGCACGAATGTCCTTAACCGCGCGACAAACTCTTTCCTTTCCACATGGAGCATCTGCGAAAGTTTGTCGAGATATGTTCCGACAAGCCTCCTGCGCAACTCCTCCCCATATCCGGCCTTGGCCTGCCAAACGAAAGACGCCAGATCGTATTCCAAAGGTCCTTTGCGCGCCCCCTGGAAATCTATGAAAAACGGCCTGCCTCCGGACATCATTATGTTCCTCGACTGGAAGTCCCTGTACATGAAATAATCGCAATCAGCCTCAAGCAAGAGTCCCGTCAGAAATTCGAAATCGTCCTCCAATCTGTTTTCATCAAAAGGCACATCGCCGAGTTTGAGAAAACAGTATTTGAAATAATTCAGATCATAAAATACCGTGCGACGGCAGAAACCCGGATACAGGCATGTCCCGTCGAAATCGAAACCTTCCGCTCCACGGACGGCTATCTCCGGAAGGCAGCCGACAGCCGCTTCGATGGCGCGTTCCTCTTCATCCGAGTATCTTCCCGAAGACCTTCCTGCCGACACCGCATCATACAGGCTCTTCCTTCCGAGATCCTGCTGGATATAGCAGAGGCCGTCATCGCTCACTGCCATGATTTGCGGCACATCGATGCCTTTCGACCTGAGATGCGCCGCTATCGCGAAAAAGGCCCGGTTTTCATCCTCGTCCTCTGCGACCGTGCCGATGACGGTTTTTCCGTCACCGGAGCTCATCTCGTAATATTTCCGGTTGCTTCCCGCACCGGCAAGAAGCGTACAGCGCACCGGAGCCATGCCGGCATATTTTACATACAATTCCTCCAATCTTTCCGTATCTTCCATCGCAAAAATATTGATATGCGAATATACGGTTTATTTCCGAATTAAAGGCCGCCTGCGGGTTTTTGCGAACGGTACGGAGTCTGCGCAAATAAATTTGCTCTGCTCTCGGCTT
>DEPW01000080.1:234-12156 GCA_002358965.1 Bacteroidales bacterium UBA3382 | reverse complement strand
CCTGCGAAAGCACGCTTACCCCGTCCGGAACGAATCAAAACCGAACCCTCTGCCATCCGTTCGCACGGACAACTAATTAACTATCAATATTTTACTGAAATACGGCCATGGACAAGGGTGGGAAAAATGTCACCCTGAGGTATCTCGATATTTCAGTAATTTACTGATTATCAACTTCTTCACAGAGGCGCCACATGGCAGAGGGTTCGGAATTTCGCAGCGGAATCAGGCTGCCGGACGGATGGGATGTCCGTGCCTACATGGGAGATGTGGGCACGCCGGCAAAGGGTAATCTTGCGGATAATCAATAAAAAAAATCAGAGCCTGTTCCGCTTAAGACTTTCCATCACCTCAGCATACTGATAGCCGCGCCCCGCCGCAAAGCGAAGCAGACGGGAAAGGCACTCGCTACGCGAAAGCCCAGGATGGCGTCGCAGGATTTCCGACCATTTTGAAGAAATGACGGCATCCATCCGCCTGCATGCGGCATCGGAATCGATATGGGACAAGGCCTCTTCTATGATATGGTCGGGAATGCCCTTCCGCCCAAGAGCATAACGGATCTTCGCCTCTCCCCAACCGGACAGCCCGGACTTGTCCCGGCAATAGGCGCGGGCATAACGGGCATCGTCCACGAAGCCCTCGCTTTTCAAAACGGACACGATATCGTCCGCCTGCCGCCCGACGATATTTTGCCGGGCAAGACGGTTCCTGATGTCGGAGCAGCAATACTCCCTGCGTGAGCACGCACGCCTGAAACGGGCCAGCTGTCCGTCCTTATCCGCACGGCTGTCAGAAGAAGTATCCGATGCTGACATAGGCATTCACGCTTTTAGTGTAATTGGACCAGAACACGGTAGCCGACAACGGGCCTATCATAGACTTGAACGAATAGCCCAGCCCCACGCCGACATAACCGTCGCCGACAAGATACTCGCCGAGCCTCTCGCAGTCCCTGGCATAATTCAGCATCAGCGAAAGATAATGGTTGCCATAGACATTGGCCCTCAGATCGCAACGCGCCACTGTAAGGTAATTCCTGAACACATTCAGATCCTGCGTGCCGACGAACGCCAGCTGCTGGTCGAAGTACCTTCCGGCTTCCAGACCGCCCATGACATTCATGTACGGGAACGGTATATTCTCGCCGAACAGGAAACGCCCGTAGACGGACGGCAGCAAGGTAAAGGCCCCGGAGAGCGGTATGGCCGCACTGAAATCAAGGCTGACGGAATGGAAGGGATTGAAACTTTTGTAAAATCCGGTAAAATAATATGAATAATCCAGACCTGCCGTAAATCCGCGCTTAGGAAAATACGCATCATCGAGATTGTCCGCCCTGAACGAAGCGAAAGCCGAAACATAGCTGTTAAGAGTCTGGGTTATATCGTAATCTCCGACTATATCGGACGAAGTAAGGAAAGAACGGATGTAATATCCCTCGGTCTTCACGCCCACCTGCATGTCTATGTTTTTGAAAGACAAGTTTGATATGAACGCGGAAACATCGAATTTGTAAAAATTCAGATCCGCGCTCTTGCTGTCGCCGTTGAAAATGTCGGCGTTGGTCGAATAAAGCCCGAGCGCAAGATTCAGTTTCGGGACTTTCGGGGCCATATACGAATATGCGAACCTGAAATACGGGTTCATGCTGAGCCTAAGCGTAAGGTCGTATTTGGAACCGGTCAGCTTCTTGCTGTTGAATCCGGCGTTAAGCAGCACGGCGGCCACCTCCTCGGTATCGAACCGGGCCCCGAGACCGAGCTTGTGCGCATTGCCCTTGCGGCAGATGATCCTCATCTCGTACGGATTGGCCTTGCCCACCAGTTCGTATGTGACCGAACTGAAGGCCTCGGTACTGTATATGCTGCTTATGACGGCATCGATATCCTCGCTCGTTATGTTTTTGTACAGAGGCAAGTCGATATTCCTTTTCAGCCACGCCCTTTCCGCCTTGTTCACGCCATGAATCGTGACAGAGGCGAGCATGATCGAATCCGAATAGAGATTTACCGCCGGCGGTGCGTTCAACTGCTGGCCTCCCGAATAACCTTCGGAATACCCCTTTGCCTTCCTTATGCTTGCCAGCATCTCCTTCAGTTCATCTTCCTTCTCTACGGCAGCCCTGTACCCTCTGTTAACAATGGTATCTATGCTGGTCTTGTCGAAACTCATGGTCCCGTAACCTGAAAGCTCCGGACGGATGTAAATGTCGGTATCCTCGACATTCGCGGCATACTTCACATCTCCCATCAGCGAAATGACACCGCCGAGTATGTCTCCGACATTGTTTATTTCGGAATAATCAGACTTTTCACCGCTCACATCCACGCCTATGACTATGTCGGCCCCCATGCTTTTCGCCACATCCACGGGATAGTTGTTAAGCGTACCGCCGTCGACAAGGACACGGCCCCCGTCGCGCACCGGCGCGAAAAATACCGGAATGGCCATCGAGGCCCTGACGGCGGTAGGGAAATGCCCTTTGCGGAAAACTATCTCTTCACCGCTCACCAAATCGGTCGCGACACAGGCGAAAGGAATAGGCAGCGTGTTGAAATCCAGCGAATCCTGATATCCTACCGAAAGTCCGGTAAACAGGTTGATGATGTTCTGTCCGGCAACAAGTCCGGAAGGGAGGGTGCGGAAAAACGCATCGCCTATCATGGGACTGTCCGGGTCGGCAAGGCTTATGAGCGTGTCGAGCCTGTCTTTGAAATCGAACGATATCGAAAAGAGGTATTTTTCCTTGTATTTCTTGTTGGCGTATGAAAGATATTTCCTCGGCGTGCGGTCGTTCATCAGCACGGACCAGTCCTGCATCTTGATGAGCGAATCTATCTCCGCACCCGTATAGCCGAGCGAATACAGTCCGCCGATTATCGAGCCCATGCTGGTGCCAACGACCAGGTCGAAATCGTAACCGAGGGATTCGAGATACTTTATCGCCCCTATGTGCGCCGCTCCTTTCGCTCCACCGCCGCTCAGGACGAGGGCGACGACAGGGCTGCCTCCTTCCGCGAGGCCAGGGATTTTGTCATGCGAAGAGCCTGCGGCATACAGCGTATCTGCCGTTTCAACGGCGGCGCCAGACCGCGACGGATATGCCACCGAGGGAAACAGCAAAGCTGCCAACAATATCATATATGCCCTGTACGCCTTCATTCCTGAACAAAAATACCATTATTCTTTCTTACCTGCAAGCATTCCGCAGGCCGCCGATATGTCCTGCCCTTTCGAAGCGCGGATAGTGCATACGATACCGTGCGAGGAAATCTTGTCCCTGAAGTTTTCCATCACCATGGCCGGAGACGGGGAAAGAGCGGAGCCGGGGATGCGGTGGAAACGGATCAGGTTGACCCTGCACTCTATTCCCGACAGCAATGCGGCAAGGGCGTTGCAATGCCTTCCCGAGTCGTTTACGCCTGCAAACATGGTATATTCGAAGCTGACGCGCCGTTGTCCGCTGAAATCATACTGCCTGAGCAATGCGACTATGTCATCTACATGGAATGCCTTCTCGGCAGGCATCATCGCTTCCCTCTCTTTCGGGAAAGGGTTGTGCAGACTGATGGCCAGATGGCATTTGGACTCGTCCAGAAACCGTTTCAGGGCCGGCATTACGCCGATTGTGGAAACCGTGATGCGCTTCGGACTCCAGGCAAAGCCCCAATCCGCCGTCAATATCTCGATGGCACGCATCACCTCCCCGTAATTGTCGAGAGGCTCGCCCATTCCCATGAACACGGTATTGGTGAGAGCATCGGATTCGTCCACCGAGAGATACTGGGAGATGATATCCGCAGCCGAAAGGTTGCCCCGGAAGCCTCCGCGGCCTGTCATGCAGAACGAACAGTTCATCTTGCATCCGTTCTGTGACGACACGCACAAAGTGCAACGCTCCCCGTCAGGTATCATGACGGTTTCGACCGCCCCTCCTCCTTCGACGGGGAAGAGATATTTCTTCGTGCCGTCTTTTGAAACGGACACATGCGAATAGCCTGTCGCCCCGACCTCGTATTCGGCGGAGAGCCTTTCCCTGAACGCTTTCGGAAGATTGGTCATCTCGCCGATGCTTTTCACCTTCTTTCCATATATCCAGTCGGCAATCTGTTTTCCGGAATATTTCGGCATTCCGAACGACTGAGCTATTTGTTGCAGCTGCAGCAAATTGTTACCTATCAGCTTTTTTAACATATAACTAAAATAGCACGACAATTAGTGATGTGCGATGGTGCAAATTTGGATTTTTTTCGATAACTTTGCAAACTTTGTAACACTATTTAAACAAACTTTCATTATGGCTAAAGTAGAAGAAGAGAACAGGAGTCCTGAAGTCAACGCCGCTAAACTCAAGGCTTTACAGGCGACAATAGACAAAATCGAAAAGGATTTCGGAAAAGGGACTATCATGAAGTTGGGCGAGCAGCCTAAATGGGAAGTATCCGTAATACCGTCAGGTTCGATATCATTGGACCACGCCCTCGGCATAGGGGGCTACCCTCGCGGAAGGGTAATCGAAATCTTCGGTCCGGAATCGTCCGGCAAGACCACACTCGCAATCCACGCAATTGCAGAAGCACAGAAACAGGGCGGAATAGCCGCCATCATCGATGCGGAACACGCATTCGACCGCACATACGCGAAGAATCTCGGCGTTAATGTCGACGCTTTGCTGATATCCCAGCCTGACAACGGCGAGCAGGCTCTCGAAATCACCGACAACCTGATACGCTCCGGAGCCATCGACATCATAGTGATAGACTCCGTGGCCGCACTTACCCCGAAAGCCGAAATTGAGGGCGAAATGGGAGACGCCAAGATGGGACTGCAGGCACGGCTGATGAGCCAGGCTTTAAGGAAACTCACCGCAAACATCAGCAAGACCAACACTTGCTGCATATTCATCAACCAGTTAAGGGACAAAATCGGGGTAATGTTCGGCAATCCGGAAACGACCACCGGAGGCAACGCGCTCAAATTTTACGCTTCGGTACGGATCGATGTCAGGAAGAGCACCCAGATCAAAGACGGCGAAGAGGCTCTCGGCAACCGCACCAAAGTCAAGATAGTCAAGAACAAGCTTGCTCCTCCGTTCAAAAAAGCCGAGTTCGACATCGTATTCGGCGAAGGCATCTCGAAGGTCGGGGAAATCATCGACCTGGGAGTCGAATACGACATCATCAAGAAGAGCGGTTCGTGGTTCAGCTACGCAGACACCAAGATCGGCCAGGGACGCGAGGCTGTCAAGCAGATGCTCATGGACAACACGGAACTGAGCGACGAGATCGAAGGCAAGATAAGGGAGATACTTAAAAACATCAAGGACTGAAAGCCATGGAAAAAGTCGTAAGCGGGATACGCTCTACCGGTCATCTGCATCTGGGAAATTATCTCGGGGCTTTAAGGAATTTCGTAAGGATGCAGGACAATTATGACTGCTATTTTTTCATAGCCGACCTGCACTCCCTTACCACTCATCCGCACCCGGACGATTTTCACGCAAATGTGAAAATCATACTGTCCGAATATCTGGCGGCAGGACTGGATCCTGAAAAATGTGCACTCTTCGTACAGAGCGACGTACCTGAAATATGCGAGCTGTATGTCCTGCTGAACATGCTCGCATACAAAGGCGAGCTTGAAAGGACGGCCTCGTTCAAAGACAAGGCGCGCAAGAATCCCGACAACATCAACGCAGGCCTGCTCACCTACCCGGTACTGATGGCTTCCGACATACTCGTCCACAATGCCGACTATGTACCGGTAGGCAAAGACCAGGAACAGCATCTCGAAATGGCGAGGGTGTACGCAAGGAGATTCAACAGTCTCTACGGCACCGAAGTGTTCAAGGAGCCGCACCCGTTCAATTACGGAGATGCCAGACCCGTGAAGGTACCGGGGCTCGACGGCAGCGGAAAGATGGGAAAGAGCGAGGGCAACGCCATATATCTTTGCGATGACGAAAAGACCATACGCAAGAAGGTGATGAAGGCCGTCACCGACTCGGGGCCTGCAGAGCCGGACTCACCGATGCCGGAAGTAATCAGCAATCTGTTCACTATCATGGAGCTCGTATCGGCACCGGACACCGTATCCTACTTCAGGGACAAATGGAACGATTGCACCATAAGGTACGGCGACATGAAGAAACAGCTTGCCGAAGACATCTGCTCGCTGACAAGGCCAATAAGGGAACGAATCGAAGCGGTCTCATCCGATGAAGCGTACCTTTCGAAAGCAGTCGCAGCCGGAAGGGAAAAGGCTCGCGCCAGCGCATCCGCCACTTTAAGAGCGGCAAGACAGGCCGTAGGTTTCAAGAATTTCTGAAAAAGGCCAAGGCCGCAGGGACATACGGATGATCAACCGTGAAACCATAGAAAAAATACTCGATGCCACACAGATAGTCGATGTCATCGGCGAATTCGTCACCCTTAAGAGAAGGGGGGCGAATTATGTCGCCTGCTGCCCTTTCCATGACGAAAAGACACCTTCCTTTTCCGTATCCCCGAGCAAAGGGATCTTCAAGTGCTTCGGATGCGGAAAAGGGGGCGATGCCGTACATTTCATCATGGAACACGAGCATCTTTCATACCCTGAAGCCTTGAAATGGCTTGCAGCCAAATACAATATAGAAGTAGTCGAAAAGGAAGAAACGGCCGAAGAAATAGCGGGAAGGCTGAAAAGCGAAAGCATGATGCTCGTGAACGAATTCGCCGCGAAATATTTTTCCAAGACGCTCTTCGAAAGCGCCGAAGGCCGCTCGGTAGGCCTGAGCTATTTTCGCGAAAAACGGCGTCTGCGCGAAGACACAATCCGTAAATTCGGTCTCGGATACTCTTTGTCGAAACGGGACGCGTTCACACAGGAGGCGCTCTCGGGCGGATACAAGCCGGAATTCCTCACCGCCACCGGACTGTGCATAGAGAAAGACGACGGAAGCCTGTACGACAGATTCTTCGAAAGGGTCATCTTTCCGATACACTCCCTCAGCGGAAGGGTGACGGCCTTCGGCGGAAGGACGCTGAAAAGCGACAAGACCATAGCAAAATATGTCAATTCGCCCGAAAGCGAAATATACCTCAAACGGCGTTCACTGTATGGGATATATTTCGCGAAAGGCGAGATCGGCAAGAAGGACAAATGCCTGCTCGTCGAAGGGTATCTCGATGTGATTTCCATGCATCAGAAAGGCATTACGAATGTCGTGGCATCGAGCGGCACTTCGCTGACGGTCGAACAGATAAGGCTGATACGCCGGTTCACCTCCAACATAACCATACTTTACGACGGCGATTCGGCAGGCATCAAAGCCTCGTTGAGAGGCATAGACCTCATACTCGAAGAGGGCATGAATGTCAAGATCGTCCTGATACCCGACGGGGACGACCCCGACTCGTATTCGATGAAGCATACCAAGGAGGAAATCGAGGCGTTCATTGCGGGCAACGAGAAGGATTTCATAGACTTCAAGGCCGGACTTCTGCTCGAAGAGGCCGGCGACGACCCGAGGAAACGGGCCGGACTCATCAACAGCATTTCCACGAGCATAGCCGTCATACCCGATGCGATAGCCAGATCCCTGTACACGGAACGCTGCGCGGCGATGTTCGGCATCGACCCCGACCTCGTATTCGAACGCGTGCGAAGCATACGCGAAGAAAAGAAAGAAAAGGAAAATACGAGGACTGCGGCAGCAGCGGGCCATAGCGGCAGATCCCAGGAAGCCTCTACGAAAGAAAACGGCGCCGGGAAAAGCGAAAGCCGGACAGAGAAGACGGTGGACAATGCCTTCTTCGCGCCATGCGAAAAGGAAATCGACTATTATCTGGTAAAATTCGGAGACGAAATCCTTAAATTCCCTCCGGATTCCGAGGAATACGACCCGGACAATCCGGACTTCACGACAAGCGTGGCGGACTATATCAAGAACTCCATGGACGAAGACGGACTTGAAATGCGCAACAGGCTTTACGCCTCCATTTACGACGAATACTACCGCAACAGCAGGATTTACGGGAAGGAAATCCTGAATTTCTTCCTCCACCATCCTGACGAAACGATAGCTGAAGAGGCCTTGAATTACATATACGACAAGCATGTGATTACCATAAAGGAATTTGCCGACACCCTCCCGGACGAGACCGCCACGCTGTCCGAAACGGTGCCAAAGCTAATGTACATTTACAAATCCAAAGTCGTCGACGAGATGATGCGGAAGACTACCGAAGAGATAGCCCAAGCACAGAAAGACCAGGATGCCGGCAAGATCGGGGAACTCATGAAACAGTTCGTCAGATACTCCGGAATGAAGAAACATTACGCCAAAATGCTCAAGAGGCTTACGATATGATGAAAATCAAAGTGTAATCAAAAATATTGACCAAATGCAAGCAAAAGTTAACAAATTGCTCAACGACAGCATCGTAGCGCGTTGGGCGGCATTGATCCTCATCGCATTGATGATGTTTTTCGCATACATGTTCGTGGATGTGATGTCTCCGCTCAAATCCACTGTCGAGTCCGCGCTCTCATGGGACAGCGGCACTTTCGGGACATACGCGGCATCGGAATACATCCTTAACGTATGCGGCTTCCTCATACTTGCCGGCATCATCCTCGACAAGATGGGAATACGCTTCACCGGACTCCTCTCCGCATCATTGATGGTAGTGGGGGCAAGCATCAAATTCATAGGAGTAAGCGACTGGTTCCAGACAACGGCCTTCTGCGAATGGCTCAACAGCTGGTGGACAGCCATGCCGGGAAGCGCGAAACTTGCCTCCCTCGGTTTCATGGTCTTCGGCTGCGGCTGCGAAATGGCCGGAACCACGGTATCCAAATCGATAGCGAAATGGTTCAAGGGCAAGGAAATGGCTTTGGCAATGGGACTTGAAATGGCGATAGCCCGCCTCGGCGTCTTCGCAGTGATGTGGATCGCGCCTGTCATTTCCGAAAGATTCGACCAGTCCGTAATGGCACCGGTAGGGTTCTGCACGGCTTTGCTGCTCATCGGACTCATCAACTACATAGTGTTCTCGGTAATGGACACCAAGTTCGACAAACAGCTCGTAGCGGCAGGGATGGAAACCGCCGAAAAATCTCCGGAAGACGAATTCCACATCAGGGATCTCGGAAAGATATTTTCGAGCAAGATGTTCTGGCTCGTGGCTCTTCTGTGCGTGCTTTACTATTCGGCCATATTCCCGTTCCAGAGGTACGCCCCCAACTACCTTGAAGTCACACTTGGCGTAGACAACGCGACCGCATCGCAACTGTTCAGCTTCTTCCCTATCCTGGCGATGTGCCTCACACCGCTTTTGGGAATCTTCCTCGACAAGAAAGGCAAGGGAGCGACCATGCTCATGCTGGGAGCGATAATCATGTTCGCATGCCACATGTGCTTTGCCTTCGTACTGCCGCTCTTCCCTCAGAAATGGTTTGCCATCACGCTCATAGCCATACTCGGAGTAAGCTTCTCCCTCGTACCGGCGGCTCTCTGGCCGAGCGTACCGAAAATCATAGACGAGAAGATCCTCGGAAGCGCATACTGCCTGATATTCTGGGTACAGAACATCGGACTGTGCCTGGTCCCGCTCCTCATCGGAAAGGTATTGCAGTCCACGGGAGGCTATCTCATCCCTATGATCATATTCTCATCATTCGGAGTTCTCGCCTTCATACTGAGCTTCCTGCTCAAAATAGAAGACCGAAAGAAGAAATACGGGCTTGAGCTCCCTAACATCGTCGAGAAGGACAAAGAGGAATAATGGGAAAAAAGATAATCGGTTTTTTCAGGGATACGGGCAATCTGAGATGGATAGTGCTCGTATCCCTTTCGATTCCGATGTTCGCATCGTACTTTTTCGATGACATATTTTCCACGATAAGCCAGGAATTCGAAAACCCCGCGAATGTCGCGCTCGGGTGGTCCATGGAAGACTACGGCTTCTTCCGCAGCGCATATTCCCTGCTTTGCATCTTCGGCGGCCTGATCATATGCGGAATGCTGCTTGACAGATGGGGAGTGAGGATCACCGGTTCGATATTCGTCTGCCTGATGGTCGCGGGAGCCTCCCTGATAGCATGGGCGATATCCGGGAATTTCGCATCGGGGAGTTTTGCCGGATGGCTATCCCGATATTTCGAAAAGCCTTCGCTGGCCGTGGCTTATGCAGGATGCGCCATGTTCGGACTCGGCAGCGAGATAGCCGGAGTCGCCGTCAACCGTTCGATTTCCAAATGGTTCAAAGGCAGGGAAATCGCCTTTGCGATGGGATTGCAACTTGCTCTGGCAAGGCTCGGTACGGCTGCCGCCCTGGTGACTGTGCCGCGCATCGTGAACCTGGAGGGGTACATCCCGTTTGCCGAAACTTCAAGGCCTGCGCATCTCGGGCTCGTACTGATAATGGCAGGACTGATACTGTGGGCGCTGTTCATAGCCATCGACTATCGCACTGAACGCAACGGACGCATTGCCGGAGACGAAGCCGCAGACCCTTCGGACAGATTCAGACTGTCCGACGTATGGAAGATAATCGGCAACAGGCATTTCATACTCATTTCCCTGTTGTGCGTCACATTTTACTGCTGCGTGATATCGTTCAGAAAATTCGCGACTGCCATATTGATACCCCGCTTCGGGATCGAAAGCGGCACCGCATCGCTGATGGTGGCCATGATACCGTTTTTCACCCTCGTTTTCGCACCGGTATTCGGAGCGGTAGTGGACAAGGTCGGGAAAGGGACCAAAATCATGATTCTCGGTTCGGCGATGATATTGCTTTCGCATCTGACGGTGACATTCGCACCGGGCATTCCTGCATTCGGATTCATAGCGATCGCCATCCTCGGACTGGGCTATTCCCTCGTTCCGGCGGCGATGTGGCCGTCGCTTCCGAAAATCATCCCGGAGAGCAAGCTCGGAACCGCGTTTTCATTAGTCTACTGGATACAGAACATCGGGCTGTTCTTCACCCCTATCGTAGTCGGGAAGATCATCGACAGATCTTCAAGTCCGGTGGCTTCCGAATATTTTTTCATCGCTCTGGCGATATGCGCGATTGCCATCTCCTTCATTCTGAGCCGCTCTTCCGACAGGCATCCGGAACTCATGCTCGACAAAAAGGCCGGGGAAAACCGGTGAAAGCAGTTGGGATTTTTTCGCGAATTGCCTAATTTTGCATGTTATTACATTTAACATATTCTAAACTGTATTTGCTTCATGGAGAAAAATTTCAAACGCACACTCGTAACATGTGCCCTGCCGTATGCCAACGGGCCGCTACACATCGGACACCTTGCCGGAGTCTATGTTCCGGCCGACATATATGTAAGGTATCTGCGAATGCGCGGTCAAAAGGTACTGTTCGTCTGCGGTTCCGACGAACACGGGGTGCCTATCACTATAAAAGCGAGAAAAGAGGGATGCTCTCCCCAGGATGTAGTCGACAAATACCACAAAATCATTAAAGACTCGTTCGCCGGCCTGGGAATCGATTTCGACATCTATTCGAGGACGACTTCCGAGACGCACCACCGCTACGCCGCCGAATTTTTCCGCAAACTCTACGACGAAGGTAAATTCATTGTCAAAGAGAGCGAACAGTATTACGACCCTGAAGCCAAGACCTTCCTCGCCGACAGGTATATCACAGGCACCTGCCCGAAATGCGGAAACGATAACGCCTATGGAGACCAGTGCGAAAAATGCGGCTGTACCCTCAGCCCGGACGAACTCATAAACCCTCATTCGGCAATCAGC
Organism: Bacteroidales bacterium UBA3382; assembly: GCA_002358965.1. Lineage (GTDB taxonomy): Bacteria > Bacteroidota > Bacteroidia > Bacteroidales > UBA932 > Merdivivens. The sequence goes on along the minus strand of DEPW01000080.1, from coordinate 392 downwards.
GGAAGCCAGCCCATAAAGAAAAAGACCGCGCACTGGTATCTGCCGCTGGACAAGTACGAAGGATGGCTTAAAGAGTGGATACTCGACGGGCATAAGGAATGGAAGCCGAACGTATACGGACAGTGCAAGTCATGGCTTGACGGAGGCCTGCAGCCGAG
>DEPW01000080.1:0-200 GCA_002358965.1 Bacteroidales bacterium UBA3382 | reverse complement strand
AGCCGCGACCTCGACTGGGGCGTACCGGTGCCTGTCGAAGGGGCCGAAGGAAAAGTGCTTTATGTATGGTTCGACGCCCCGATAGGATATATTTCCAATTCGATCGAACTGCTCCCGCGCACATGGGACAAATGGTGGAAGAGTCCTGACACGAGGATGATACATTTCATCGGGAAAGACAACATTGTCTTCCATTGCAT
>DEPW01000004.1 GCA_002358965.1 Bacteroidales bacterium UBA3382 | reverse complement strand
AATTTTAAACAGCTTCTAAAAGCGATTATCCTAAGCTCCTATTTCACCCTGAACAACTGCTCCTGCTCGTAAAGGAGGAATTTTCGCGCCTTGCGTATCCATCTTTGTTCCTGGTTCTTGATATGCTCCTTGACGGCATCCCATTCGACCGCACCGGTCACATATCCGTAAAGCACTTCGTCATCGAGCAGGTCGATAAGGGTACGGTCGTCGAAGCCCAGAGTGTCGTCATCATTGATGATCGAAAAGTCTTCACAATTGCGGTACAGGAAATTCATCAGCTGCAAAGTATGCGAAAGGGCATGGTATTCGGCCCCCGGTTCGAGGATGATCTGATAGCCGAAGCACTCCTTGCCGGCGTATTCTCCGACCGACGGCTGAAAACAGCAAGGCCGCAATGTGGCCCCGTCCGCGGCCGGCGGCATCTTGTAGCTTTCGTGCAGACTCTTGATGAACGGGGCCCCGAATATTTCATAAGGGCGCGTCGTACCTATGCCGGGAGTGACATTGGTGCCGGACCATAGCGCGCTTCCGGAATAAAGCCTGCATGTAAAGTATCCTGGCATGTCGGCCGCTATCGGGATAGTCCATGGCAGAAGCTCCCGGTTCGAAGGAGTAGCGCCGACGGAGATGATATGGAGCGGAAACCTGGCATTAAGGTCGTTGTGCACAAGCGACGCCACCTCGCCGACGGTAAGACCGTGACGATGAACCAGTTTGAACATTTCCTCCGACATCGTACCTTCGACCTGGCGGCCGGCAGGGTTGACATGATCGACTATGAAGACAGGAATATCGATCCGCTCATCCGTCATCACCGAAAACAGTTCCAGCAGATCGTTGGTATAGGCAAAATAACGGGCCCCGCCCCCCTGGATTTCGACAATCAGCGCATCCGTTTCCCGCAATCTGTCGAGCGGCACATATATGTGGCTCTCCATATTGGAAAACTCAGGTGTCGACGGGGAGAAGACATCCTTAAGATTGCCCCGCTTGGCAAAAGTCTCGTACAGATATTCACCGCGCTCGGGATGCCAGCAGTTAGGCGTACAGAAGATACCGACCCTCCCTTTGCGCAATGAAAGGTCTTCCTGTTCGAAAATCGATGTGGTCCTGAAAGAAAACATGCTTCCTCACCTCCCCCGGCAGATCATTCGAGCATGGATGCCGCCAGCTTTACGATCCGCCCGGCTATCTCGTCAGCTTCGGCGGCCGTAGGGGACTCGGCATATACTCTGATTATCGGCTCCGTGTTGGATTTGCGCAGATGCACCCACTTCCGTTCGGAATCGAAATCTATTTTCACGCCGTCTATGTCGGTAATCCGCTGATCCGAATAGCGTTCCTTGACAGCTGCAAGCACTGTGTCGACTTTCGAAGGGTCGCTGAGCTCGATACGGTGCTTTTCGATGGAATACCGCGGAAGCCTGTCCCTTACGGCGGAGGCTTTCACTATTGCTCGCCCGTTCAGGCAATCGGCCGGCACATCCGGATAGATTTCCCTGTAATTGGCCAGATAGCTCAAAAACAATGCGGCCCCCACGAGGGCGTCGCGCCCGTAATGGACTTCGGGGAAAATCACTCCGCCGTTGCCCTCGCCGCCTATGACGGCTCCCGTGCGCCTCATCTCGGCCGTCACATTCACCTCTCCGACAGCAGCTGCCGTATAGCTTCCTCCGCGCGACTCGGTCACATCCCTCAAAGCCCTCGACGAGGAAAGATTGGATACCGTGGCTCTCTTGTTCCCCACCGGATGGGACGGACGGATACGGTCATAATTGGCAAGCACATAGTCGGACACGGCCACCAAAGTGTATTCCTCCCCGAAAGGAGTGCCGTCTTCGCACATCAGCGCAATCCTGTCCACATCCGGATCTACCGACACGCCGAAATCCGCTCCGCATGAAGCCGTAAGGTCCGAAAGCCCGGTAAGGTTCGCAGGCAGCGGCTCGGGATTGTGGGCAAAATCCCCGGTAGGCTCGCAATTGATTTTCACACATTCGACGCCGAGCCTTTCGAAAAGCATCGGCATGACGATTCCCCCGACGGAGTTGACCGCATCGAGGGCGACTTTGAAACGCGCCTTCCTGATTGCCTGCACATCGACATACGGGCAGGACACCACGGCCTCGACATGCTTTTCGGCAAAGTCCTTCGCCTCTATTCTGCCCAGAGAGTCTACCCCCTCGAAGAAGAAATCCCCTCTGTCAGCACACTCGAGCAGCTCCGCCCCTTCGCGCGCATCCAGGAATTCGCCTCTTTCGTTCAGCAGCTTGAGGGCGTTCCACTGGCGCGGATTGTGCGAAGCGGTTATTATGATTCCGCCATCGGCCTTTTCGAATATCACAGCCATTTCGGTAGTAGGCGTTGTGGCAAGTCCCGCCTTGATCACATCGGCCCCGCAGGCCATGAGAGTGCCGCAGACGAGCGACTCTGCCATCTCGCCCGAAAGGCGTGCATCCCGGCCGACAACCACACGGCACCTCTTTCCGGGATATGACTTCCGCAGCCTGGCACAATATGCCGAAACGAATTTCACTATATCGACCGGAGTAAGAGCCTCCCCGGGGTTTCCACCGATAGTCCCGCGAATGCCGGAAATAGATTTGATAAGACTCATGATTTTTAAAATTTAACGGGCAAATATACGCCAAAAAAAGATAATTTGCTATTTTTGCGCCCGCATTCAGTTAAGGAAAATGAAAGGAGTCTACACAATACTTTTGCTCATAGTATCGAATATCTTCATGACTTTCGCCTGGTACGGACATCTGAAACTCCAGGAGATGAAGATAAGCACCGACTGGAAACTTTGGACGGTGATACTGTTTTCCTGGGGAATAGCCCTGTTCGAGTACTGCGCGCAGGTGCCTGCGAACAGGATCGGTTTCATCGACAACGGCGGGCCGTTCACCCTGATGCAATTGAAGGTGATTCAGGAAGTGATCACACTTACCATCTTCACCCTCTTCGCATTGTTCATTTTCAAGGGGCAGACATTGCAATGGAACCATATCGCCGCATTCGCCTGCCTTATCCTTGCGGTCTATTTCGTCTTTATGAAATAGTCACCCTCTTCGGCAAGCCTCTTCTGGAGCTCTTCGACAGGGACTTCTGCCGAATCGAATTCGATTACGGCAACAGGCGGTTCGAGCGTCACCTCCGCATGCACTCCGGGCATTGAATTGAGGGCGTTTTCGACATGTTTGCGGCAATTCATGCACATCATGCCGCTGATCAGGTACTCTTTCTTCATTTTTGTTCCTCCGACATTATCATTGTTTTTTCCGATTACTTTCTTTTCAGATCTTCCGGGCCAGAGCTTGCGCATTCCGAGCCTGAGGCTGTTTGTCACGACGCTTACGCTGCTGAAAGCCATCGCCGCACCGGCAATCATAGGGTTGAGCAGGAATCCGTTCAAAGGATAGAGCGCACCGGCGGCGACAGGCACTCCTATCAGATTGTAGATGAACGCCCAGAAGAGATTTTCGCGTATCGTCCGCACAGTCATCGACGATATCCTTATGGCATCCGGGATCTTCCTCAAGTCCGACGATACTATCGTCATGCCGGCCACATCCATCGCTATGTCGCTGCCTGCTCCCATCGCGATGCTAAGGTCGGCCATTGCAAGCGCGGCACTGTCGTTTATCCCGTCTCCCACCATTGCGACGACTCTTCCCGAAGAACGCAGCGCCTTGATATAGTCGCTCTTTTCATCCGGAAGCACGCCGGCCTTGTATTCGGCTATGCCGCATACCCCGGCAATGTATCCGGCGCTCTCGGGGGAGTCGCCCGTCAGCATGCGGACCTCTATTCCCATCTCCTTAAGCCTGGCGATGGCTTCGAGAGATGTTTCCTTGATTTTGTCAGCAACTCCGAGCACTGCTATCGCGCCGCAGCCTTCGGCGGCAAACCAGATGACGCTCTTGGCCTGCAAGGCCAGACTCCGGGCATGGGCGTCGAGACCTCCGGAAATCCCGACCTGCTCTTTTTCCATCATGGCCTTATTGCCGACATAGTACTTTCGCCCTTCGCAGATGCCTCTGACTC
>DEPW01000144.1 GCA_002358965.1 Bacteroidales bacterium UBA3382 | reverse complement strand
CCCCCTCTGCGCCACAGCCAAAATTTGGCACATATATCATTAATTATTGATTTACAGTAAGTTATAAGAATAAAAGTTAAGTCAGGGTGTGGACGCAAATAAAGAACCTGTGGCTTTGCCGGTGGAATCAGCAGCATGTTACGGAACCCCCGTCTTCGGCATTGGAGTCTCCGGCAGCGAACCTGCGGGGAAGTCCCTTGCCTTTGAGAGAACTGTTTTTCACCCCGTACTCCTCAAGGCGCTTGAGTTTGCTGACGACCGATTGGCTCGAACCGTTCAGACGCTTGAGGGCATTGGCATAGGCGGCATCGGCATTATCCAGGGCATCGCCGAGTTTGTCCATGTTTTGAAGGAAACCGAGCAGCTGGGAATGGATGCCTTCGGCCATCCTGTAGACTTCGGTTATGTGCCGTTCCTGCAAGGCCTGTTTCCAGCCCATCCCTATCATCTGAAGGAAGACCAGGAGGTTCATCTGCGAGACTATCAGCACACCGCGCGAACGGGCGTTCTGCCAAAGGAGGGGATCGGTGGCCATCATCAGCTGGAATGCCGCCTCGACCGGCATGAACATGATATTGAAATCCACCAACTGCTTTTCCTTCGGAAGATACGAGTTGTAATCTTTCCGCGACATTTCCTCGACATGCGCAAGCACGCTCTTCACATGCTCTTTTGCGAACCTGTCCCTTTCGGCCTGCCCGGTGGCATTCATATAGCTGTCGAACGCCTTGAGGGAGACTTTCGAGTCGACGATTACCACCGTGTCGTCGGGATAATATACCATCACATCAGGCTGGAGTTCCCGGCCCTGCCCGGTCTTCACCGCATTGCCTTCGGCGTCGCGGATGCGGCCTTGGATATCGTAATGCACTCCGCGCTGCATCCCGGCACTGTCCAACAGCCTGTTCAACAGTATCTCCCCGAAATTTCCCTGAAACTTGACCTGGCCCGTGATTGCATTCGCAAGCTTAGACGCCTCTTCTTCCACGGCCGAGGACCTCTTCAGCACCATTTCGATCGACGCCCGAAGCTCGGCGTTGTACTTTACGCTTTCGAGCCGTGTATCGTTAAGGCTCTTGTCGAACCGCCCTAAACTCTCCTTTATCGGCCTGAGGAGCGCATCTATCTGCGCTGCCGAATTTTCCCGGAATGTCCTCGAATTGCGCTCCAACGCCTCCGAGGCGGCGGCCCTGAACTGCGTACGGAGCATCTCGTCCCTCTGCGAGTCCTCTTCGGTGATACGCCTGAGATTTTCCTCGTAAAAGGCTTTCGCATCCTTCAGCCTCCCTCTCATCGCGACATACATCACGGCCGCACCGGCAGCAAGGGATACGATACCTATCATTAAACAAACAACCATTTTCAAAAGATATTAGATTGTCAAAATTACTAAACTGTTTCGATTTTTTAGTAATTTTGCGCTGCAAATCAACAATGACAATGAACCGTTTTATCACAAAATCCCTCATAGCAATGGCCGCCGTAACAGTTAGCTGCGCCGCTCCCCAGGACAGGGAAAACATCATAGGCAAGAACACCGTCGAAGTCGTCGACGGGAAGATGACACCGGAAATCCTCGTTACGATGTCCAAGGTATCGGGGCCTCAGGTTTCCCCTGACGGCAGCAAGATACTATATACCGTAGGATATACGGACATCGCCCAGAACAAAGGCAACACCGAAATCTTCGTCATGAACGCGGACGGCACGGGTCGGACACAGCTCACCAGGGACAACTCCGGCTATTCGAATGTAATATGGACCGATGGAGGCAAAGGCGTAGCATATCTTTCCGGCGGACAGATTTGGACCGCAGAATACAGGGAGGGCGAAAGGCCTTCGCTCGCAAGGAAACATCAGATTACCGACATAGAAGGCGGAATCGCACAATTCAGGCTCTCTCCGGACGGAAAGAGCATCATGTTCACGCATTATGTGCAATCATATCTCCAGAAGCCTTCGGATACCTATCCCGACCTTGACAAAGCCAAGGCATACCGCACCGAGGACCTGATGTACAGGCATTGGGACCACTGGGTGGAGGAGATTCCACACACTTTCATAGCAGCAATCCCTGCTTCGGGAAAGATCACTTTGGCCGACGCGACCGACCTCCTCGAAGGCGAGAAGGAGCTTTACGAACTCCCTACCGAACCGTTCAGCGGCATTGAACAGATTTCATGGAGTCCGGACGGGACGAAGATAGCATACTCGTGCCGCAAACTCGCCGGGAAAGAGTACGCATTCTCCACCAACACCGACATATACCTCTACGACATAGCGACGGCTGCATGCACCAACCTCAGCGAAGGGATGATGGGCTACGACACCGAACCGGTATGGTCGCCTGACGGAAGCAGGCTCGCATGGCTGAGCATGGAAAGGGACGGTTACGAGGCCGACAAGGTAAGGCTGATGGTAATGGACATGGAGACGCGCGCCATAACCGAACTTACAGGCTCTTTCAAATACAATGCTTCGTCGCCGGTATGGTCCGAAGACGGCAGGCATATATATTTCGCCTCACTGGCCGAAGGATTGCAGGGACTCTTTGCCGCCGACCTTGAAGGAAACATCGTCCGCATCACTTCCGACAGCCTATGGTACGACTTCATGACTCCGGCATATGTCAGGGAAAGCCCGGAAGGGACTGAAATCATCACATCATACATGAGCATGCTCTTCCCTGCCGAAATCGTCTCGCTGCAATGGAACGGCAAAGACATGACCGATACGGTAAGGCAGCTTTCATTCGAAAACAAAGACATCCTCGACAGGCTCGACACCCCTGTGATGGAAGACAGATGGATGACCACGGTAGACGGGAAGAAGATGCTTACATGGATAATGTATCCGCCTCATTTCGACTCTACAAGGACATACCCGGCGATTGAGATACTGCTCGGCGGCCCTCAGGGTACGCTCAGCCAGGCATGGAGCTATCGCTGGAACTACAGGCTGATGGCCCAGCAGGGATACATAGTGATCATGCCTAACAGACGAGGCACCACCGCTTTCGGACAGGAATGGTGCGAACAGATTTCCAAAGACTACTGCGGTCTCAACATGCAGGACTATCTTACCGCCGCCCATGAGATGCAGAAAGAGCCTTATGTAGGAAAAATGGCCGCCTGCGGCGCAAGTTACGGGGGATTTTCCGTATACTATATGGCCGGCAACCATGACAAGACTTACGATTGCTTCATAGCGCATGCCGGCATATTCAACCAGGAACACATGTACATGACCACCGAAGAGCTCTGGTTCCCTACATGGGACAACGGAGGTGCGCCATGGGACGAGAACCCTGCCGCCAAAAGGCACTATGCCCATTCGGCCCACAAGTTCATCCAGAACTGGGACACGCCTATCATGGTAATGCACGGAGGCATGGACTTCCGCGTTCCGGTCGACCAGGGGATGGCAGCCTACAATGCCGCACAGCTAATGGGGATACCTTCGCGTCTTGTCGTATTCCCGGAAGAGAACCACTGGATACTCAAGCCGCAGAATGCCGTGCTCTGGCACAGGGAGTATTTTTCGTGGCTCGACAGATGGTTGAAAGAGGGGCAGGACGCAAAAGCGGAATAGAATCATTTTTCGGTTTAAATATATTTTGACATTATGTACACAGATTTTCAAAAATTCCTCACTGATGAGCTCAACGCCATCAAGGAAGCCGGCCTTTACAAAGAAGAGAGGGTCATCACCACACCACAGAAAGCCGCAATCAAAGTGGCTTCGGGTCAGGAAGTAATCAACTTCTGCGCCAACAACTACCTGGGTCTCTCTGACAACAAAGAGCTTATCAAAGCGGCAAAGGAAGCACTTGACACTCACGGTTACGGAATGTCTTCAGTACGATTCATCTGCGGTACGCAGGATCTCCACAAGAAACTCGAAGCGAAGATCGCCGAATTTTTCGGAACGGAAGATACCATCCTCTATGCAGCATGCTTCGACGCCAACGGCGGAGTCTTCGAACCGCTTCTCAATGAGCAGGACGCAATCATTTCGGACGCGCTCAACCATGCGTCCATCATCGACGGCGTCCGTCTGTGCAAAGCAAAAAGATACCGCTATGCCAACGCCGATATGAACGAACTTGAGGAATGCCTCAAACTCGCTCAGGCACAGAGGCACCGCATCATCGTGACCGACGGTGTGTTCTCGATGGACGGCAATGTCGCTCCGCTCGACAAGATTTACGAGCTTGCAAACAAATACAATGCTATGGTAATGGTGGACGAGTCCCACTCTGCCGGCGTCGTAGGCGCTACGGGAAGGGGCGTTACCGAACTCCACAACCTCCGCGGCAAGATTGAAATCATCACCGGTACCCTCGGAAAAGCGTTCGGCGGCGCAATCGGCGGCTTCACTACCGGTAAGAAAGAGATCATCGCCATGTTGAGGCAGCGCTCAAGGCCATACCTCTTCTCGAACTCAATACCTCCTATGGTTGCCGGAGCGGCAATCCGCATGTTCGACATGATGGCAGAGACCAACACCCTCCAGGACAAACTCCATGCGAACACCGATTACTTCATCAGGAAGATGGTCGAGGCAGGTTTCGACATCAAACCTACCCAGTCCGCAATCTGCGCCGTAATGCTTTATGACGCAAAACTTTCACAGCAGATGGCCGACAGGCTGCTTGAAGAAGGCATCTATGTAGTAGGCTTCTACTATCCTGTGGTTCCTAAGGATCAGGCACGCATCCGCGTACAGATTTCGGCAGGCCATGAAAAGGAACACCTTGACAAATGCATTGCTGCATTCGTGAAAGTAGGCAAGGAACTCGGAGTACTCAAATAAGACTTACATACATAAGACAGATTAGCAATGAAAAATGTTTTTTCAACTGCTATCGCCTTATCGCTCCTGATGGCACTTCTCGGATGTGCCGGAGGGAGCGATTCCGTTTCAGATAGCACACCGTCAAACTGTTCATCCGAAGTCAAGAATGTCATTTTCATCGTCGGGGACGGCATGGGAGCCGCCCAGATCGCACTTCTGAACGAACTCGATGCAGACACCAACGCATTCTTTCTATTTCCACAGACTGCACTCGTAACCACCTTCTCGGCCAACAACAGGGTTACCGACTCTGCTGCAGGAGGCACCGCCCTGTTCACGGGTCACAAGACGAACAATTCAGTACTCGGAATGGACTCGGACAGCAACGAAGTCGAAAACTTTGCTGAAAAATGCAGCGCAGCCGGGCTTGATTGCGGCATTGTAACGCTTTGCTCGTTCACGCATGCCACTCCGGCTGCAATGTACGCCCACAATGTCACAAGGCACGACGATGAAGGCATCGCTGATGATTTCCTGTCCTCAGGCCTGGATGTCGTCTTTACAGGCGGTTCCGGATTGATTGCCCCCGATGATAACGGCGACAGCCCCCGCCTTGATTCACTGAAAGCACTGGGATACAATGTCGTCCTTGACGATTACGATTTCATCGGCTCTATTCCTGACGAGTGGGACAACATCATATTCCTGCCTTTTAAAGGGCATTTTCCGGACACTGATCAGCGCAGGCCAGGAATGCTGGCCGAATGCACGCAGGCAGCCCTGGAAATCCTCGAAAAGGACAATGAAAAGGGCTTCCTGCTCATGGTCGAAGAGTCGCAGATAGACTTTTCCTGCCATGACCACCTGACCGAATCCCTCGCCAAAGACATGGAGGAAATCAATTCCGCCATGCTCGTAGCCAAGAGATTCGCGGACACCCATCCGGGAACCCTCGTCATAGTCACTGCCGACCACGAAACCGGAGGGCTTTCGATCGTATCCAACGACAGCGATTTCAACAAGGGTGACAGCGGAATCGATTGCAGATGGTCGACAGACGGACACAGCGGAGTGTTCGTGCCTCTGTTCGCATACGGACCGGGAGCCGAAGAGTTCCACGGCCTGATGGACAACACTGAAGTGCACCGGAAAGTCTGCGAACTGCTCGGAATTTAGCAGGCCGCAAAAAACACAGGCAGCCGCCCGGAAACCGGACAGCTGCCTGCTTCGTAATGTCGGGATGAGGCGACTCGAACGCCCGACCCCTACGTCCCGAACGTAGTGCGCTACCAACTGCGCTACATCCCGATATCAAGAGGCTGCCGTTACAGACCGCGACAAACGGGAAGACAGCCTCCGGTATTGTTAGTCATTCAATGAGAAACGGGCGAAACCTGTAACCTTGACCTCAGGATCGACTGATTTGAGGTATTCCTTTACAGAAATCTTTCCGTCTTTCACGAAAATCTGGTCTTCGAGAGTATACTCTTTGAAGAACTTTACGAGCTTGCCTTGAGCTATGCTCTCAAGCATCTGAGCAGGTTTGCCGGCCATCTTAGGGTCGAGTTTCATCTGCTCATGGTAAATCTCAAGCTCTTTGTCGATGACATGCTTAGGGCAATCGTCCTTATTGACCGATACAGGATTCATTGCCGTAACCTGCATTGCGATCTCCTTGCCTGCCTCAGCGGAAACAGGTTTTGAGAAACCGACGATGGAAGCCACTTTGCCGTTCATGTGGATGTAAGTCGCGATGAACGGAGCCTCCAACTTGCCATAGTAAGCGATCACATGCTTTTCACCGGTCTTACCTGTCTGCTGCGTCACGGCTTCCTGGATAGTCTGACCGTTTACAGTAAGAGCTTCGAGCTCTTCTTTGGTAGCAGGCATTTTTTCTATTGCAGCATCGGCGATGGAATTGGCAAGAGCCTGGAATTCCGCATTGTTCGCTACAAAGTCAGTCTCACACCCGAGGCATACGAGGATGGCCTTTGTGTGGTCTGCATTGGTCTTTGCGATGACAGAGCCTTCGGAAGTTTCGCGGTCTGCCCTTTTGGCTGCCACGAGCTTGCCTTTTTCACGGATGATTTCCTGCGCCCTGTCGAAATCCCCTTCGGCCTCTACAAGCGCTTTCTTGCAATCCATCATGCCGGCTCCGGTCATTTTACGGAGTTTTGCAACATCAACTGCTTTTATTTCCATATTTTTTCCTTGTTTTATTCGTTAAAATACCATCAAATTAAGCTTCTGCTGTCTCTGTAGACCCTGCTTCAGCGGCCTTTACGGTTTCCTCCGGCTCGGCAGCCACTGGCGCCTCGCCTTCTTCCGAAACATCTTCTTTTCTCGGCCTGCGTGAACGGAGTTTCTTACCTCCCTGTGCAGGAGCAGCATGCTCGGCATTGTCGGCAGTCTCTTTTTCCTTCTCTACCTTCCTTTCTTCAAGTCCTTCGCTGATAGCTTCGCACATGGCTTTCATCACTATCTCAATGGATTTGGTAGCATCGTCGTTTGCCGGAATCACGTAATCAATCGGTGTAGGATCGCAGCAAGTATCAACCATTGCGATAACCGGTATGTTCAGACGATTTGCTTCCCTGACAGCATTGATTTCCTTCTGCACATCAACAATGAAGACTGCTGACGGAAGACGGGTAAGGTCGGCTATGGAACCGAGGTTTTTCTCCAATTTCGCTTTCTGACGGGTAATCTGAAGACGTTCGCGCTTTGCCAAAGTCTCGAAAGTGCCGTCTGTCATCATCTTGTCGATGGTGTTCATCTTTTTGACCGCTTTACGGATAGTCGGGAAGTTGGTAAGCATTCCGCCCGGCCATCTTTCGGTCACATATGGCATTCCGACTGATTGTGCGCACTCTGCGACAATGTCTTTTGCCTGCTTTTTGGTCGCTACGAAAAGCACCTTACGGCCCGCACGGGCAAGCTGCTTCATTACGTTCGCGGC
>DEPW01000034.1:348-2963 GCA_002358965.1 Bacteroidales bacterium UBA3382 | reverse complement strand
TTTGACTACGGATCAAAAGGTTACAGGTTTGAATCCTGTAGGGGTCACAAAACTGAAGAGGCCGGGACGATCGAATCCCGGCCTCCTCTTTTTTCTTGCGGCATGCCTTGCTATTAGCAGCAGCCTCCTTTGCCTTCGCACTGTCCGCCTTCGCAGCCGCATCCTTCTTCATCTCCGCAACCGCCGCAGCAGCCTCCTCCGCAGCCATGTCCGGCAAACTCTCCATGGAGGCCTTCTGCAAGCTCTTTCTCTGTTGCCTCGCGCACATCGGCGACTTCGACCGAGAAGTTCAGGGTCTTTCCGGCCATAGGATGGTTGAAGTCCATGACTACGGCATCTGGCCTGATTTCGACTACTTTTCCACGCATTACCTGCCCCATTTCGTTCATCATGGGTATCATGTTGCCGACGAAGAGGATGTCTTCGCGTACGGCACCGTCGCTTTCGAAGATCTTTTTAGGCAGTTCTACGATGGCTTCAGGTTCGCAGACCCCATATCCTTCTTCAGGCGTGAGCGTGAACTCCACTTTGTCTCCTACGGTCTTTCCGTCGAGGTTGGCTTCGAATTTCGGCAGGAGCATGCCTTTGCCGAAAATGAAATCGAGAGGTTTTTCAGGTGTCGTCTTGTCGGCGATCTGCCCGTCGACAGTGAGCGTGTAGTGGACTGAAACCACTTTGTCTTTTGAAATTTTCATTTGAAAAAAAGTTTTTATATTATGTGATTGATATTTTCTTTATCCGTTAAAATCTACCCCTTCGAAGGCGAGCGTAGGCACCTGCCATCGTGTACCCTTGAGCGTGTCGGTCCCTGCGAAGACGGAGTTCCGCCAGAGCGAGAGGATGTCCCCGGTGACAAGCATTTCGCTGATCGGGTATCTGATTTTCCCGTCTTTAAAGTAAAATCCTTCAATGCCGAACGAAAACGCTCCGGTAACGGGGTTGCAATTGCCTCCGTTGAAGCCGGTGATGAGGATGCCCGACCCTATGCGGCCCATTATATGGTCTTGTCCCATGTCTTTGCCTGCCGTCTTTCCGGCATTGCCGTCAGTCCTGTCGAAAGGTACGATTGCCGGGCGGGAAGGGGATTCGACAGTCTGGGGCATGCCGAGCTTGCGCGATGCGTAAGAGTTGATGAAATACATTTCCACTGCTCCTTCGCGGATGATGTCGCAATCCCTGGTCGCCACCCCTTCCGAATCGAAAAGCCTCGCACCTGGCGCTCCTATGACATGAGGGCGGTCGTTGACAGACAGCCATGGGGGGAAAACCTGTTTTCCGAGAGTGTCGGTCAGGAACGAGTTGTGCTGCTGGATGGCCATCCCGTTGAGGGCGTGGACTATGGGGGCGAAAAGCTTTGATGCTACGGTGTTCTCGACCACCATGTCGTATTTGCCGCTTTTCATTTTCCTCGGGTCGAGTCTCGCCGTGGCCTTTTCGAATGCTTTGGCTCCGCAATCTCCGTACATCAGGGAGGCGAGCATCGGCGATGCGTCCCAATGGTAGCCGCTTGCCCTTGAGCTGCCTTTTCCCTTTACGGTGATTTCGGACGATATGGCATAAGTGCTTTCATAGCTCGTCCCGATGAATCCCTGTGTGTCTGCATATAGCGAGCCGTCTTCCTGTTCGGAAAATTCGGTCTCGGCGGATATTGCCGCACCGTCGACTCCGGCTGCACATTCCATCGCGATGTCCTTCTTCCTTTCCGGCGGCACATCGTCGAATCCTGGGTCGTCGATGCCCATCTCGAGTCCGGATGTCTCTCCTTTGTAATACAGCTGAGGCGAAGGAAGCCCCCTCGCATCGTCCGGGGCAAGGAGTCTGACTGTTTCCACGCTTGATCCGAGGAAGCCCTGCAACTCTTTCGGGTCGAATCTGTTTGTCGAGAAGCATCCGTATCTTCCATCGGCGAAGATGCTGTAATACAGCGATCTGTCGGCAGAGTGCACGAGCTTGTCCAACTCTTTGTCCAAGACAGAGTAGGTCGACATTACGCTTTTGTTGAGATATACTTTCGCTGCCGACGCTCCTGCCGCCAATGCGTAGTCGAGAGAGTCCAGTGCTATCTTCCTTTCTTCTTCGGTGATTCTCATTTTCGGGGTTGTTTTGATGGTTATGCTTCGCCTCCGACCGTCAGCGACTTGATCAGTACGGTCGGTATCCCGCAGGTGACGACGCAGCTCTGGTCTTTCCCGCACACCCATGAGCCGTTGTCGATTTTCAGGTCGTTGCCGACGGCTATGATGTCCGAGAGTGCCTTAGGGCCGTTCCCGATGATGTTGATGTCCTTGATGGGGGCGGTGAGCCTGCCGTTTTCGATCAGTCTGCCGTTCTTGACATAGAATGTAAAATCGCCTTCTCCGATTTTTACCTGGCCGTTGGTGAAATCGTCGACATATATTCCCTGTCTGACTTCGGCTATCATGTCTTCAGGACGGCAGTTCCCGTTTTCCATGTATGTAGAGCGCATGCGCGGAATAGGGGGGAAGCGGAACGACTCCCTCCTTCCGTTGCCTGTCGGGGCTGTTTTGAAGTGGGCGGCGCTGATGCGGTCGTGCAGGAAGGATTCGAGCCGGCCGTTGCGGACCATGTATGTCTTTTGCCCGGGAACGCCTTCG
>DEPW01000034.1:0-257 GCA_002358965.1 Bacteroidales bacterium UBA3382 | reverse complement strand
TTTTGCGGATGAAGTCGGCTTCGAACGAGTGCCCTATCGCTTCGTGCAGCAGGATTCCGCTGCCTCCCGGTCCCATTACCACCGGCATTTCCCCTCCTTTCGGCCTGATGGCCGCAAAGCGTTCGTCTATGCCCTTTACGACAGCGTCGGCGGTCTCGTCGATAAGATTGGCCGAGAGCAGATCGAAGCCCATCCTGAAGCTCCTTGAGGCCGAATTGGTTTCGGTGTTGCCGTCTTTGTCCTTGAATATGGCGGAT
>DEPW01000152.1:2594-4434 GCA_002358965.1 Bacteroidales bacterium UBA3382 | reverse complement strand
CTACTGCAGACGATACATCATCGACCGGCAGGCGACTTGCAAAGGAGGAAATTTTGCGGATAACCGTTTTTTATATTTATCTTGGAGGGAAAAATTCCTTTTTGCCACCCTCTTTCTTACATGGGCATGGAGCGGCTATCGTTTGAAAACTCCGAACAGTTTCTTAAATTTGTCAGAAAAAAAACACATCCTCCCATATGGACAATACAGCAGACAGGATTGCCGCACTCAGGGAACTGATGAGGCAAAGAGGCTGGGATGCGGCAATCATCGCAGGGAGCGACCCGCATTCCGACGAATATGTACCGGAAAGATGGCAGACACGCAAATGGATCTCGGGCTTTACCGGATCGGCAGGAAATATCGTAATCACAAACGGCCATGCCGGATTATGGACAGACGGAAGATACTTCATACAGGCAGCCAAAGAGCTTGAAGGCAGCGGAATAGAGCTGCACAAGACAAGGATACCCGGAGCAATCGACATACCCGAATGGCTCGGGATCTTTTGCAAAGACAGACCGAAGGCCAGGATCTGTTTCGACGGGCTCACCATGAGCTTCCAGGAAGTCAAGGCCATAACCGAAAGCGTCTCGGCTCATGGAGGAATCATGGAAGATGTGCCCGATTTCATATCCGGAATATGGGAAGACCGTCCCGGATACCCGGACGCTCCGGCTTCGATCATGCCGGAAAAATACGCAGGGCGCACGAGAGCCGACAAACTCTCATGGTTGCGGGGCGAAATGGCATCAAAAGGCTGCGAGGCCGCACTGCTGTCCGTCCTTGACGAGATTGCCTGGCTGCTCAACCTCAGGGGAGGCGACATCGACTACAATCCGCTGCTGCTCTCTTACGCAATCATCTCCGCAAACGGCTGCTCGCTGTACACGGACAAAACCAAATTTTCACAAACAGACATCGAAAAGCTCCGCAGCGACGGCATCGTCCTGCTCCCATACGACGACATAGCGGACGGAATAGCCGCGGCCTCGGGCATGGGAGGGAAGATAGCAATCGACAGCAGGACGCTCAATTACCATCTTTACGACAAGGTCCTCGGGCATTTCGGCAGCGAAAGGATTGCCGACATCCCGTCTCCCATTACCTTGGCCAAAGCCGTAAAGAACGATGCCGAAATCGAAGGGATGAAGAAAGCGGCCCTGATGGACGGAGTCGCAGTCACCCGCTTGCTCATCTGGCTCGAAGAGCAGATGAAACTCGTAAAAAAAGGCAAAGCCACCGTTTCCGAGCTCGATGTCGCCGACAAACTCCGCAGCCTGCGCGAAGAGGCCGGGGCGATAGACGAGAGCTTCGGGACCATATCGGCATATGGGAAAAACGCCGCGCTGCCGCATTACAGCGCTACGGAAGCCTCGTTTTCCTACCTGAAAGCGAGCGGACTGTATCTTGTAGACTCGGGCGGACAATACCCTTACGGGACGACGGATATCACAAGGACGATCCCGCTCGGACGCACAAGCAGGAAAGAGAAGAAGGCCTACACGCTCGTGCTGAAAGGCATGATAGCCCTCTCGATGGCAGTTTTCCCGAAAGGCACGAGAGGCACCAACCTCGACATCCTCGCAAGGAACCCTTTGTGGCAGTCGAGGCTCGATTTCGGACACGGTACGGGACACGGTGTGGGACACAGGCTCTGCGTACACGAAGGGCCTCAGGCCATCAGGCACAACTGGGTGGACTGCCCTCTGCTTGCCGGAATGGTGACCTCCAACGAACCGGGGCTTTACATCGAAGGAGGCTTCGGCATCAGGCACGAAAACCTCGTCCTCTGCAAAGAGAAGGGCAGGAACGGCTTCGGGGACTGGCTGTGTTTCGA
>DEPW01000152.1:1166-2565 GCA_002358965.1 Bacteroidales bacterium UBA3382 | reverse complement strand
TTTCCACCGCCGCCATAAACAAGTCCCTGCTGACCAAAGAGGAACTGCGCTGGCTTAACGCCTACAACAAGACCGTCTATGTGAAACTCCGCCATTTCCTGTCCGCCAAAGAGCGCAGATGGCTGGAAAAATACTGTCGTGCGATATGAAACGGATAATAGCCCTCACCGCCCTTTTCGTGGCGATACAGACGGGCCTGTTCGCACAGGCCGACAAAGCCCCGGTAGCCCAGACACAAGGCACCGTACTGGAATACAAGACAACCGGCAATGACGGAAGCGAAACGCTGTACAGGCAGCAGGTCGCATATGTCAAAGAGGCCGACGGCCATAGACTCGTGGGCATCCGCACCATCGGGACCGCCCCTGAAGGCATGCCGCAGGAACAGTTCGACAAGCTGGCCACCACGGAATATGTCATCACCGACGACAGCTGGTGGATAGACATTGTGGGTACCATGGAAAGGATGATGAAACAATCCATCGAAATGGCATCGGAACTCGACGGGATGGGAGGAATGAAAGATCTGAAGATCAAGGTCGAGACCGGAGATTCGCAAAACCCCGTCTTCCCCATACGCATCAGTCCAGGGGAAAGTCTCGGATTCCCTCCCATAAAGATCAAGGTCAAGGTCTCCATCCTGTCTGTTTCATGCGAAATCGAATACAGGAAATACGAGTGTACCGGAACGGCTACCGTCACAGTCCCTGCCGGCACTTTCGAGACATACATCATCGAGGAAGAGATATTTACCAAGAACAAGGCTTTGGGCTTCGGTGACAAAACCACCGAATACGCCAGGACCTGGTACGTTCCGGGAGTAGGCGAAATCAAGAGCCAGAGCCTCGACAAGGACGGAAAAATCGTTTCAGAGACAGTCTTGAACTCCATAAATACGCCCGGAGCATGACAGAAAGCGACCGATTAGCACTGACGGTAGGTTCCATAAGGGACTTCTTCGACTGCGGAGCCACTCTGGAGCCGGATTTCCGCAAACAAGCCCTTAAAAGGCTGCTTGGCAACATCGAGACCATGGAAAAGGACATCGAAGCCGCATTGCATGAAGACCTCGGAAAATCCTCCTGCGAAACCTACATGACCGAAACCGGCATGGTAAAGGAGAGCATCCGCTACATGCTCAAGCACCTTCGGCAGCTTTCCCGCCCAGGCCGTGCCAGAGTCTCTCTCGCACAGATGCCGGGAAGAGCCCGCATATACCGCCAGCCTCGCGGGACAGTGCTGATAATCAGCCCGTGGAACTATCCGTTGCTGCTCGCCCTCGACCCTCTGGTAGCCGCAAGAGCCGCCGGAAACTGCTGCGTGCTGAAACCGAGCGAATATGCGCCGGCTACCTGCAAAGTGCTGGAACGGCTCATAGCCGACAGCTTCTCCGACAGGC
>DEPW01000152.1:529-1148 GCA_002358965.1 Bacteroidales bacterium UBA3382 | reverse complement strand
CAGGCATGTCGGCATCATCACAGCAGACGCCGCCGTCGGCGAGCGGCTCCTCGATTGCCGGTTCGACCATATATTCTATACCGGAGGAAAGAAAGTCGGGCGGATAGTGATGGAAAAGGCTTCACGGAATCTGACCCCAGTCACGCTCGAACTCGGAGGGAAAAGCCCGGCCGTCGTCCTGAACGATGCCGACATCCTCCTCGCTGCAAGACGGATAGCCTTCGGAAAATCCATCAACTGCGGCCAGACCTGCGTCGCCCCGGACTATGTGCTTGTCGACAAAAGCCGCAAAGAACTGTTCATCGATGCGCTTGCAGCGGAAACCGCAAGGATGTACGGCGACAATCCGCTGGAAAGCCCTGATTACGGAAAAATCATCAATGTCCGCCATTTCGCCCGTCTCGAACGCTTCATCAGCCTTGCCCTGAACGAAGGGCAGGGAAGGCTTGTCTTCGGAGGACGAACAGACCCCGCAAGTTCCAGGATAGCCCCTGCCGTCATCGATATGGGCGACATAGGCGACATGAACGCATGCATCGGCAATGAGCCTGAAATCATGCAGGAAGAGATCTTCGGCCCTATACTGCCCGTCATCGGAACCGGCTCGGCCGACGAAGCG
>DEPW01000152.1:0-459 GCA_002358965.1 Bacteroidales bacterium UBA3382 | reverse complement strand
TTTCGGAGGAGGCTGCATCAACGACACCATCATGCACCTCGCCTCGCCGCACCTTCCTTTCGGAGGCACCGGCGAAAGCGGCATGGGCTCATACCATGGAAAATGGGGATTCATGACTTTTACCCACGACAAGGGCATCCTGCACAAAAGCACGCTGGCCGACCCGCCGATAAGATACGCACCTTACAAGGCCTCGACCCTCAAAATCATCCGCCGCCTGATAGGATAAAATGTGCGCGGCGCTAAACCAGGGCCAACAGCACAAGCAGCTGCGCGACAAGCACCCTCATGAACATGGCTATAGGATATACTGTCGCATAGGCCGTTGAAGGATATGCCGAGCCGTAAGCTTCATTGGTGAATGCAAGCCCTGGAGGACTCGTATAGCTTCCTGCCATAAGCCCCATTATCTGGTAAAAATTGAGTTTCATCAGGCCCCTGCCGATAAATCCCACGATG
>DEPW01000149.1 GCA_002358965.1 Bacteroidales bacterium UBA3382 | reverse complement strand
GGATTCGATCCTGATGACATGTCTTTGGACAATTACAATAGGATAGACCTGCACCGTCCTTATGTGGACAACATCTTCCTCGTTTCCCCATCGGGCAAGAAGATGGTGCGCGAGTCGGATCTGATAGATGTATGGTTCGATTCGGGGGCGATGCCTTACGCGCAGGAAGGGTTGAGGAATCTCGGCAAGGAGTCGTTCGGTTGCACGGCCGATTTCATAGCAGAGGGAGTGGACCAGACAAGGGGCTGGTTCTATACATTGCATGCCATACATACCATGGTGAGCGGCACCCCTGCCTTCAAATGCGTGATTTCCAACGGTCTCGTGCTTGACAAGGAAGGAAACAAGATGAGCAAGAGGCTCGGCAATGCCGTGGATCCGTTCGCCGTCTTGGACAAATACGGTGCGGATGCCTTGCGGTGGTATATGCTTACGAACGCCCAGCCGTGGGACAATCTGAAGTTCGACGAGGCAGGTGTCGACGAAGTAAGGAGGAAGTTCTTCGGGACACTTTACAACACCTATTCGTTCTTCGCCCTCTATGCCAATGTGGACGGTTTCGATGCTGCGTCGCCGCAGATCCCGGTGTCCTGCCGTCCGGAGATAGACAGGTGGATCATTTCGCTTATGAACACCCTCATCAGCAATGTCAAGGCCGCTTACGAGGATTACGATATAACTACGGCCGGCCGTCTGATTCAGGATTTCGTGTGCGACCATTTGAGCAACTGGTATGTGCGCCTGAACCGTAAAAGGTTCTGGGGCGGCTCTATGGACGAGGACAAGATGGCTGCCTACCAGACGCTCTATTCGGCCTTGTCTACGGTTGCGGTCCTGGCCGCTCCTGTCGCGCCGTTCTTTATGGAAAGGCTTTACCTCGATCTGCATCCGCACGCGCGGTCGGTGCATTTCACCCTGATGCCTGAGCCGGACATGTCGGCGGTGGACAGCGAACTCGAGGAGAGGATGGCTTTGGCGCAAAGGGCTTCTTCCATGATACTGGCGTTGAGGCGCAAGGTCAACATCAAGGTCCGCCAGCCTTTGGCAAAGCTTGTCGTGCCTGTGATAGATGCGAAGCTGCAGGAGAGGTTCGAAATGGTGAAAGATATCGTTCTCGGTGAGGTCAATGTAAAGTCGGTAGAGTTCATAACCGATACTACCGGGTTGATAACCAAGAAGATAAAGCCTAATTTCAAGACTCTCGGCAAGCGTTATGGCAAGCAGATGAAAGAGATAGCTTCGTTCATGGGAGGCATTTCCCAGCAGGAGATAAGCTCCATAGAGACTTCCGGACTTTCCGGACAGCCATACGCCCTTGCTTTGCCTTCCGGAACGGTTTCGCTCGACCCCGGGGACTATGAAATCACTTCGGAAGACATGCCCGGCTGGCTTGTGGCGTCGGAAGGCACGCTTACCATTGCGCTCGACATCACTATCACGGACGATTTGCGCCGTGAAGGTACTGCACGCGAACTGATTAACCGAATACAGAATCTCAGGAAGGACAGCGGTTTCGAGGTTACGGACAAGATCAATGTCCTGATCGATGCCGGCAATCATTCCGAAGAGATTTCCGATTCGCTCGCATCGTTCTCCGACTACATATCGGCACAGACCCTCGCCCTTTCGATAGCATTGGCCGAAGGCGTTTCCGGTGCCGAAGAAGTAGAGTGGGGAGAGGGCAGCATTAAGATAAAAGTAACGAAAGCATAACAATAACAATCATTTAAACAGATTTTACTATGGCAGCTGATGAAATAAACAAGGCCATGCCTGAAACTTCACCTGATGCTGTATCCGCGCAGACGGCAGAAGCCGCGCAGGAAAAGGTCAGGTACAGCGACGAAGAACTCCAGGAGTTCAAGGAAATCATCCTCAACATGCTCAAGAGCGCCAAAGAGGATTATGACTCCCTCAGGGCTTCGGTAACCAACAGCAATGGCGTAGAGGATACTTCTCCTACATTCAAGATCATGGAAGAGGGAGCGTCTTCGCTGACCAAAGACGAAGCCACAAGGCTTGCGCAGAGGCAGTACAAATTCATCCAGAGCCTTGAGGCGGCCCTTGTCAGGATCGAAAACAAGACTTACGGCATTTGCCGCGAGACTGGAAAGCTCATCCCGAAGGAAAGGCTGAGGCTTGTCCCTCATGCGACTTTGTGCGTCGAGGCCAAGGAGAAAATGAACAAATAAGGGGCTCGGATGCGGACAGATGTATTGCCCCGCAAAAGGAGCAAGGGCTTGACGCGGGGGGCGTGGCTGACGCTCCTCGTCGTAGGGCTGATTGTCATAGACCAGATAATCAAAGTAGTCGTCAAGACAGGCATGTCTATCGGCGAAAGCATCGATGTCTTTGGCGATTGGTTCAAGATATGTTATGTCGAGAACGAAGGCATGGCGTTTGGAATGTCGTTCGGCGGAACTTTGGGAAAATATTTCCTTACGGCTTTCAGGCTTGTAATCGCCGGAGCTCTCGTCTGGTGGCTTCATAGGCTCGTGAAGGCTCCCGTCCCATCGCACTCGGACGGTCAGACGCGCCCGGACGGTCAGACGCACTCGGACGGCCAGACGCACTCGGACGGTCAGACGCAGGACAGTGCCGCCGGTGGGCAGCGTCCCGTACCGACAGGAGTGCTGGTAGGGCTGGGGATGATACTCGCAGGGGCTGTCGGCAACATCATCGACTGCCTGTTTTACGGGCTCATTTGGGACGAGGCGCCTTTCATGCTCGGCCGTGTAGTGGACATGTTTTATTTTCCTATAATCGATACGGTCTTTCCCGAGTGGCTGCCTGTCATAGGGGGGCATCCGTTCAAGTTTTTCACGGCTATCTTCAATTTCGCAGATAGCTGTGTGACCTGCGGCGCATTGTATCTGATATTTTTCCACTACAAGTATTTCGCTGGAAGAAAATAATTTTTATTGATTATCCGCAAGTTTGCCCCCAAGGCCTGCCGGCATACTCACTCCAAGGCCTGGCGGCGTACTCACTTCAAGGCCTGGCGGCGTACTCACTTCCCCCGCGAAAGCACGCTTACCCAGTTCGGACCGAATCAAAACCGAACCCTCTGCCATGCTGACTTTCTGTTAATCTACTGATTATCAGTGTTTTGTTAAAATTGCAACATGGATAAGGGTGTCATTTTTCACACCCTGAGCCATCCCGATATTTCAGCAATTCTCTGATTATCAACTCATTCGCAGAAGCGCGGTATGGCAGAGGGTTCAGTTTCTGACGGAATCCGCCTGCCGGATGTGCAAGGAAGCCGTGCCGCAAAGTAGCCGTGCCGCAAGGAATCCGGGGCGCAAGGCGGCATGAACGGAACTGCAAGGCACAAGGCCACGCCCCGACTTAATCTTCATTGCCACTTGTCCGTCGAGGAGATGTTCGAGACGGAGTGCGGCCACACCCCGACTTAATTTCTATTGCTGCAATTTGTTGGAAATCAACAATTAACGACAGGTATGCCAAAATTTGGCTGTGGAGCAGAGGGGGTTCCGAACCCCTCGGAATCCACACCGATTAAAAATTATTACACTCATAAATTACTGTGTATAAGTATATAGTGATGCGTTTGAGTTAAGTCTTGGTGTGCCCTCAAACCAGACATCTGCGGCCCGCAGGTCACTGAGGCGGATACCTCACCGGCAGACAGGCGACTTGCAAGGGGTAATTTTGCGGATAACCTTTTGCGGATAACCGTATAATTTTTTTGTGCATTTGTTTAAATTGATTACCTTTGCACTCCCAATCCTGGAAATGCTTCTTGTTGGTTGTTTGGTCAGTACTGCTTTCCGTGGATTGGACATGTTGGAGAGGTGGTAGAGTGGTCGATTACGGCAGTCTTGAAAACTGTTGAGCTGAAAGGCTCCGGGGGTTCGAATCCCTCCCTCTCCGCAACAAACGCTGAAAA
>DEPW01000078.1:10258-10385 GCA_002358965.1 Bacteroidales bacterium UBA3382 | reverse complement strand
CTATTTTCAATTAGTATCTACATGCAGACATATGCGGGCAGCATTCTGTATACGATTTCGGCAGGTACGGCCTTCTCTACCCAATATGCCGTAGCTGCAATGATGAACGCCGCGTGCGACGGGATTT
>DEPW01000078.1:9581-10209 GCA_002358965.1 Bacteroidales bacterium UBA3382 | reverse complement strand
GCGAATATGCAAGGCGCGCCGAAAGGATGAAGGCGGCTTTTGTCAAAAACGGGTTCCATATCGTATATGATACAGATTGCGGCCGCCCGATAGGCGACGGCTTCTTCTTCTCGATAGGCTACGGGAAAATGACAGGAGCCGCCCTCATGAAGGAGCTTCTGTATTACGGCGTCAGCAGCATATCCCTTTCGACCACCGGATCGGCCTACGAAGGCATCAGGGCCTGCGTGTCGAAGATGACCCCGGAAATGTTCCCTCTGCTGGNNGCTGGAAGAAAGGCTCGAGGCCTTCGCGGCGGACCATCCGCTGGCATGATGCGCCACAACCCTGTGGAAACAAATATTTTAAATGATGAGGGTTATGAATCTGGAATATGAGTCTCCCGAAAAGATCAAGTCTTTCCAGGAGGAAAGATTGCGGGAGCATATAAGGTATCTTATGGAAAGGTCGCCTTATTATCAGAGACTTTTCCGGGAAAGCGGCACAGACCCTTTGTCGATCAATACCCTTGAAGACCTGCAAAGGCTCCCCCTGACCGACAAGGCCGACCTGCAACGGTACAACGACGATTTTCTTTGCGTGCCAAAGGAAATGATCGCCGACTACATGACCACGAGCGGCACGCTCG
>DEPW01000078.1:1901-9572 GCA_002358965.1 Bacteroidales bacterium UBA3382 | reverse complement strand
CCCGGTCGTTTTCGCCGCCACATCCCGGGACCTTGACAGGTTGGCGTACAATGAGAAGATTTCCTTCGAATGTGCCGACGGGCATCCGGGGGAAACCTACCAGCTGATGACCACTCTCGACAAACGCTTCATGGCCGGATACGCCTATGTGCTGGGAATAAGGTCGATGGGAGCGTCGATAGTCAGAGTCGGGAACGGGATTCCCGAACTCCAGTGGGATACCATCATGCGCATACACCCTGACGCCATCATCTGCGTGCCGTCGTTCATCCTCAAGATCATCAGATACGCCGAGGAACACGGGATAGATTACCGCAATTGTTCGGTCAGAAAGGCCGTCTGCATAGGGGAAAACCTTCGCGAACAGGATTTTTCGCTCAACCTTCTCGGCAAGACCATTAATGAAAAATGGCCCGGGCTGAAGCTGTACTCCACTTACGCTTCGACCGAAATGGGCACCAGCTTCTGCGAATGCGGCTGCGGTTGCGGAGGGCACCACCATCCTGAACTCATAATATGCGAATTGATTGACGATGAGGGCAATCCTGTGCCTCAGGGCGAGGTGGGGGAACTCGTGGTGACTACCCTCGGCGTGGAAGGGATGCCTTTGCTGAGGTTCCGTACCGGGGACATGGCGCGGTTCCATTACGGACATTGCGGCTGCGGNNCGAGCTTATCGACGATGAAGGCAGGCCCGTCCCGCAGGGCGGAGAAGGCGAACTCGTTGTCACCACTCTCGGTGTCGAGGGGATGCCGCTGCTGCGTTTCCGCACGGGGGACATGGCCCGTTTCCATTACGGAAAATGCGGCTGCGGACGCAATACCATGAGGATTTCGCCGATAATAGGCCGGAAAAACCACATGATAAAGTTCAAAGGTACTACGATATATCCTCCTGCGATAAACGATGTCTGCGACAATACGCCTTATCTCGAAAACTATGTGGTGGTGCTTTCGGACAACGAAATAGGTGCGGACGATGTGACTGTGCGGATAGGTCTGAAATATGTGCCGTTAGGGCCTGACGGACTTCCGCTGGATGTGGTAAAAGACATGAAAGACCGTTTTCGTGCGCGCATAAGGGTGGCTCCCGACATAAAGATAGTATCCGTCAATGAAAACAACGCCCTGCTTTTCCCGGACAAGAGCCGCAAGGCCGTAAAGCTGATAGACAAGAGGCGACGGTACATGTAGCAGCCGTTCTGCCGCTTCCATGATCATTCGTTTTCCGTGTCTTTGAAGATGTCCGCGCTGCTGCGCTTTTTCATCAATTCGTTGAAGCAATGGCGGCAAAGCGGTATGTAGGCGTCTTTCTCCCCGAGCATCACGAGTTCGTCCGAGTCTGCCGTGCGGAAACTGTTGTTGGCCGGGTCGCCGCACCTTACGCATATCGCATGAAGCTTTGTGACATGTTCGGCTATGGCCATCAGCCTCGGCATCGGGCCGAAAGGCTTTCCGGTATAGTCCATGTCCAGGCCGGCGCAGATTACCCTGATGCCGCTGTCGGCAAGCCTTGAGGCGACCTCCACTATGCTTTCGTCCATGAATTGCACCTCGTCGATGCCTACGACATCTACATTCTGGGCCTGTCTCAGTATTTCGACAGGTTCGTCTACGGCTATCGACTCGATATGCAGCCCGTCGTGGCTGACGACCTCGAAAGTGCTGTATCTCGTATCCATCGCGGGAGTGAACGACATGACGCGCAATTTGGCGATTTTCGCACGCGACAGGCGCCTTATGAGTTCCGAAGATTTTCCACTGAACATCGAACCGCAGCAGACTTCGATTGCTCCGCTTTTTTTAGGTGTTTCCGTAAACATTTTCTTAATTTTTCTAACTTTGCCTTTTGCGAAAACAAAATTAAACAATGTTTTTAAGATTATGAAAGAAAATTTGTCCGTCGTCAGGGCCGAAATCGCTTCGCTCAAACGCCTCGTCGAGGAGATGGAACAACGCATATCGAAGGCGGAGGAGGCGCTCGGCAGGATGGAAAACGAAGACAGCGAATGGATTGAGGACGACATGCCTTTGTTCGACCTTCCCGAGCTTGAAATAATCCCTCGTGAGGAAACCTCCGCGTCCCATGCCTGGCGTACCGACCGTCCGGGGTCTGCTGTCTCCGACATGCGGAGCGCCGTTACGCTTAACGACAGGGTCCTTTTCATCAACAGTCTGTTTTCGGGGGATCCTGTGGCTTTCCAGAATGCGGTGCTTGCCATAAACGCTATGGACGGTCTGGACGGACTCTGCGCCTATGTGGCGGCCGAACATCCGGACTGGGATCTGTCTTCCGATACGGTATACCGTTTCATGATGGCCGCAAGGCGCAAACTCGGTTGAGATATGGCGAAACTCTACATAGTCCCTACGCCGATAGGCAATCTCGGCGACATGACTTTCAGGGCAGTCGAAGTCCTGAAAAGCGTGGGCCTGATACTTTGCGAGGACACCCGTACTTCGCAGGTGCTGTTCAGGCATTACGGCATTACGGCGCCTAAGCTTGAGTCCCACCACAAGTTCAACGAACACCGTACCGCCGAATACATAAGCGAGAGGATAGCCTCGGGACTGGACACCGCCCTGGTTTCGGACGCCGGGATGCCGGGAGTGAGCGACCCGGGATTCCTGCTCGTGCGCTCTTGCGTGGAGAAAGGAGTGGAAGTCGAAACCCTGCCCGGACCGTGCGCCTTCCTTCCGGCATTGGTAGACAGCGGTTTCCCTATGGACCGTTTTGTCTTCGAGGGCTTTCTTCCCCAGAAGAAGGGACGCGCAAGCCGTCTGGAAGCCTTGAAGGACGAACGCAGGACGATGGTTTTCTATGAATCCCCGTACCGGCTTGCAAAGGCGTTGGAGCAGATGGCCGGAGTCTTCGGAGCCGACAGGCAGGCTTCCGTTTCGCGCGAGCTGACGAAGATTCACGAAGAGACGGTTCGCGGCACCCTTGGCTCGCTTGCGGCGCATTTTTCCGAAAACGAGCCTAAAGGCGAGATAGTGATAGTCGTGTCCGGCGCCCCCGAGCATGTAAAAGAGCCGGGAAGGTCGAAAAACAAATACAGGCCGGAGCAGGGGTGATATGCCGCGAAGACTGCAAAAAAGTCAGGCCGGAGGCGGACTCCGGCCTTTTTTCGTGCCATTATGGCAATTTTTCCGTTTGGGAACAAGTCTTGTCAGGATGTTGTCCGGTAGATTTAAAAATAAAAATGAAAAAGGAGACGGAAAAACATGAATATGACTAAAGAAAATATGGAAATACTCGGCAGATTCGCCACGAATCTGAACGAAAAGGCCTCCCAGGGCAAGCTGGATCCCGTGATAGGCCGTGACGAGGAAATCAGAAGGGTGCTCCAGATCCTCAGCAGGCGAAGCAAGAACAACCCTATCCTCGTCGGCGAACCGGGCGTGGGCAAGACTGCGATCTCGGAAGGCATAGCGGAAAGGATCGTTAGCGGGGATGTCCCGGAAAACCTTAAGACAAAGAGGATCTATTCGCTCGATATGGGCGCGCTGATAGCCGGTGCGAAATATCAGGGCGAATTCGAGGAAAGGCTTAAAGGCGTGGTAAAGGCGGTAATCGACAGCGAAGGCGAGATCATCCTGTTCATCGATGAAATCCACACGCTTGTCGGGGCCGGGAGAACATCCGGAGCGATGGATGCCGCAAATATCCTCAAACCTGCATTGGCCAGAGGCGAGCTGAGGGCTATAGGTTCCACAACCCTCGACGAGTATCAGAAATATTTCGAGACGGACAAGGCTCTGGAAAGGCGTTTCCAGATGGTCATGGTCGACGAACCTTCCCCTGCCGAGTCGATATCTATCCTCAGGGGGTTGAAGGAGAGGTATGAAAACCATCACAAAGTCCATATCGAAGACGATGCCATCATAGCGGCAGTGGAGCTTTCGCACAGGTATATCACCAACCGTTTTCTTCCGGACAAGGCAATCGACCTTGTAGACGAGGCCGCCGCCAAGCTCCGGCTGGAGATGAATTCGGTCCCGGAGTCGATAGATGAGCTCAACAGGAGGATACGCCAGCTCGAAATAGAGCGCGAGGCGGTCAAACGCGATGGCTCGTCATTGAAAATAGAGCAGCTGAAAGACTCCATCAAGGAAGCTGTGGCGGAACGCGATGTGCTGATGAAACAGTGGGACAAGGAAAAGAACCGCCTGTCCGAACTTCAACGCAAGAGGCAGGATATGGAAGATCTGAAGCTGGCCGCGGTGTCCGCGGAGAGATCCGGCGATTATGGCAAGGTTGCCGAGATACGGTACGGCAAGATGGCCCAGACACAGAAACGCATAGACGAATTAAGTGCCGAGATGGCTTCTGACGAGCATCATCTGATCAACGAATCGGTGACGCCTGAAGACATAGCCGAAGTCGTGGCCAAGTGGACGGGCATTCCTGTGAAAAGGATGCTTGAGAGCGAAAAGGAAAAGCTTCTCAGGATGGAGGAGGAACTGCACAAGCGTGTAGTAGGGCAGGATGAGGCGATAAGGGCCGTCTCGGATGCCGTAAGGAGGAGCCGGGCAGGTCTCCAGAACGAAAAGCGGCCCATAGGCTCGTTCCTGTTCATGGGTACGACCGGCGTCGGCAAGACGGAGCTTGCAAAGGCTCTTGCGGAGTTCCTGTTCAATGACGAGAACCTGATTACGCGAATAGATATGTCCGAATATCAGGAAAGGCATTCGGTCAGCCGTCTCGTAGGTGCGCCTCCGGGATATGTAGGATATGACGAGGGCGGCCAGCTTACCGAAGCAGTAAGGCGTAAACCTTATTCGGTTGTCCTGCTGGACGAGATAGAGAAGGCGCATCCGGATGTGTTCAACATCCTGTTGCAGGTGCTTGACGACGGCCGTCTGACGGACAACAAAGGCCGTACTGTCGATTTCAAAAACACCATCCTGATCATGACTTCGAATGTAGGGGCGGAGATTATCCAGGACTACATCGGCCGTCTGCCTTCCGATGCGGCAGGCCGTCAGGCGATGCTTGCCGAGTGCAAGGCGAAGGTGGTCGATGTGCTCAAACAGACGGTAAGGCCCGAATTCCTTAACCGTATAGATGAAATCATCATGTTCCAACCGTTGTCCAAATCGGATATCAAGGACATCCTGCATATCCAGATGAAGGAACTTGCGGGCCGTCTCGAACATAGCGGGGTGAACATAGATTTTTCCGAAAGGTTCGTGGATTACATGAGCACCAGAGGATATGATCCGGCATACGGTGCGCGTCCTATCAAGCGGTTGTTCCAAAGAGAGCTTGTCAACCTGCTCGCGAAAGGCATCCTCGAAGGCAGGATAACCAAGGAGTCTGCCGTCATGGTGGATGTCAGGGACGGCAAGATAGAGGTATCTAACAGGAATTGATTGTCTGTTATTCTCTTTTACGCGGCTTCCGGCGGTCTTTATGGCTGCCGGAAGTTTTTTTGTCGTATTTTTGCAGGAAAATAGCACAAATCCCGAAAATGACTGACAGCACGAACCGGTCGGACCCCGTCGCCCATCTTCAGCGGTACAAGGAACTGTTGCAGAAGGAATACCGCTACGATCTCGCACAAAGCGAGGAGGAGATGTCGAAATTGTCTTTGCGCTCGCGCATCGACAAGGGAATCTGCCGCTATCCGCTTTCGGTCGGGAAATCCTATTACAATTCGCTTGACCAGTATGTGATCGTCGTTTCGAAGGCCGGAGACGCTTCCGGTACCGGGGAAGCGGAGGATGAAGCCGAAAGCCGTTTCGAATACGGGAATCCGGTGCGTTTTTTCGTCGTCGACGGGCGCGGAAGGACAATCTTCCTGAAATACCAGTGTACGGTAAATTTCGTGGACAGGGATACGATGGGGATCGTCCTCCCGGGCGAATCTGCGGCGTCGGCTTTGCGGAGCGAAGACAGTCTCGGAATCCAGATCGCTTTTGACGAAACCACTTACAGGCTGATGTTTTCGGCCATGGACAGGGTGATTGCCGCCAAGGACGACAGGCTTGCGGAGCTCAGGGACATCCTGCTCGGCCCTGTTCCGGCAAGGAAACGGGAATCCCTTGTCCGCCAGTCTTTCCCGTGGCTTAACCGCTCTCAGGAAGACGCGGTCAATTCGATACTCGCCGCGAAGGACGCCGCTATCGTGCACGGCCCTCCGGGGACGGGCAAGACTACGACGCTTGTCGAAGCTGTCCACGAAACCCTGTTCAGGGAAAACCAGGTGATGGTCTGCGCCCAGAGCAATGCCGCCGTCGACTGGCTGTGCCTGAAACTCATGGAAAGGGGAGTTCCGGTACTCCGGGTGGGGAATCCCGTCAAGATAGACGACAAGGTGATGGACAGCACATTCGAAAAGCGCTTCGAGGACCATCCGGACTATCCTTTGCTGTGGAATGTCCGTCGTTCCATCCGCGAGTGCTCGTCCGCTTTGAAAGCCGCCAGAGGCAGAAGGCGCACGGAAGTGTCCGGGCGTCTTCGGGAATTGCGCAGAAAGTCCGACGAGCTCGAGTATCTGATCACTGACGGGGTTTTCGATTCCGCCAGGGTAGTCGCCTGCACTCTTGCCGGCGCAGCTTCAAAAGTGTTGTTCAACAGGCGTTTCAGTACGCTTTTCATAGATGAAGCCGCTCAGGCGCTTGAAGCAGCCTCATGGATAGCCGTCATTAAGGCCGACAGGGTGATTTTCGCCGGAGACCATCATCAGTTGCCGCCGACGGTAAAATGTACGGAAGCTCTGGATGCCGGGCTTGGCAGGACTTTGATGGAGCATGTCGCCGAGAGCAAACCCGAATGCGTGAGCATGCTGACTATGCAGTACCGCATGAACGAGCAGATCATGCGGTTCAGCTCTTTCTTCTTCTACGACGGCCGTCTGACTGCGGCTCCGCAGATAGGCGCGCGGAGCGTATCGGCATTCGGACTTCCGATGATGTGGATAGATACGCGCGAATGCGGCTTTTCCGAGCAGCCCACATCAGACGGCACGGGGCGTCTTAACAAAGGGGAGGCGGATTTTGCCATGAAAACTCTTAAAAACTATGCTATGCCTCTCGGCGTTGAGAAGATCCGTTCCGAGCATATCGATTTCGGACTGATATCCCCGTACAAGGCCCAGGTGTCCTGTTTGAGGGGACTCGTTTCGCGCAACCGTTTCCTGAAAAGCATAAGGAGTTCGGTCTCAATCAATACCGTGGACGGTTTCCAGGGCCAGGAAAGAGATGTAATCATCATAAGCCTTGTGCGTTCCAACAGGAACTCCAATATCGGTTTCCTTCATGAGCTGAGGCGCATGAACGTGGCCATGACACGGGCNNGGAGGCTTGCGTCCCGCAGCCGTTTCATGAGGAATATCCGCAATGCGGTGACAATCAACACCGTCGACGGCTTCCAGGGCCAAGAGAGGGATGTGATCATCATAAGTCTGGTGCGTTCAAATCCGAAAAGCCGAATCGGTTTCCTGCACGAACTCCGCAGGATGAATGTCGCCATGACCAGGGCTCGTTACAAATTGATAATCATCGCTGACGGCTCGACGATGTGCGCACATCCGTTTTACAAGGCTCTCTACAATTACATCGCCAATTTGGGCGGGATAGTGATTCCTTCCCCCGGAATGCCGGCCAAAGACTGAAAAAAAAGCCGGCGATGCAGCCGGCCTCCTCGTAGTGGATAGGGGAATCGAA
>DEPW01000078.1:0-1866 GCA_002358965.1 Bacteroidales bacterium UBA3382 | reverse complement strand
TAACCGTTATACGAATCCACCATTTCCGTTTGGGACTGCAAAGATAGGCGTTTTGGCGGACAATCCAAATTTTTAGTGACAAATTTTGCGATTGTTCGCAAAATTACCCCTTTTCTCTTGAGGGTTCCGTAACATGCCGCTGTTCCCAGCGACTAAGCCATAGTTTGGGAATGGGCATCTTGAATTTTTAATTTGCGTCCACACCCAGACTTGACTTTTGCTATCGTAACTTGCTGTAAATCAATGATTTATGATATATGCCGGATTTTTGCAGTGGAACAGAGGGGGTACGGAAGCCCTCGGAATCCACACTCATAAAAAAATTGTTACAATTTCAAGATGCTGTGTATCAGCACTCTATAATGCATTTGAATTAAGTCGGGGTGTGGCGCGAACAAGGCATATGCGGCCACTCTGGACGGATGCATCCGGAAACAGGGGCGTGTTTTGCGAAAAATTCGAATCGGGCCTGAAGTTTATTGTTTTTTGCAACGCGATTGTAAATTTTTACGAGTAATTTTGCATCCGGTCGAAAGCGCCGCAATGGACGCTCCGAAGTGTTATGGACAAAGAAGTGAAGAAGAGTTTTCCGGTATTGGATATGACTTGCGCCGCATGTGCGGCGAGGGTGGACAAGGCCTTGAACAGGTGCGAAGGCGTCAAAAGCGTGTCGGTGAACCTGGCATCCAATATGGCCACGGTAGAGTACGATCCGCAGGAATGCAGTCCCCAGGCCTTAAAGGAGAGTGTCGTGGCTGCCGGTTACGACCTTGTCATCGAGAATGAAGGCATGAAAGAGGACAATCTGGAAAAGGAACACGCCGCGAGGATGCGCACGCTCAGGCGGAAACTGGTGTTTTCGCTGATATTTTCCATCCCGGTTTCGGTAATATCGATGTTTTTTCCGGACATCCCTTATGCCGGTTATGTCATGCTCGTGCTTTCGACGGCAGTGTTGGTATGGCCGGCAAGCGGGATATATGCGAGCGCCTTCAGGCTTCTCAAGCGTTTCTCTTCGAATATGGACACACTCGTGGCTGTCAGTACGGCTGTGGCGTATGTCTTCAGCGTGTTCAATCTGTTCTTCCCGGACTTCTGGGCGAGCAGAGGCGTTGAGCCGCATCTGTATTTCGAAGCGTCGAGCATGGTGGTGTCGTTCATCCTTCTGGGGCGCTGGCTCGAAGAGAGGGCCAAGGGCAAGGCTTCTTCGGCAATCAAGGAACTGATGGGGCTTCAGCCGGATACAGTGAGCGTGACAGACAGCAACGGTGAAATGAAGACCGTCCCGGTAGAGCAGGTACGCATAGGGGACACTGTCGTTGTCAAGCCTGGCGAACGCATAGCGGTCGACGGCATTGTAGTGAACGGT
Organism: Bacteroidales bacterium UBA3382; assembly: GCA_002358965.1. Taxonomy (GTDB): domain Bacteria; phylum Bacteroidota; class Bacteroidia; order Bacteroidales; family UBA932; genus Merdivivens. Next base: position 497 of record DEPW01000078.1, on the reverse strand, counting down.
GATTCGTATGTGGACGAAAGCATGCTTAACGGCGAACCTCTTCCTTCGCACAAGTTCCCCGGGGAGAAGGTCTATGCAGGCAGTGTAAACAAGCGCGGATCGTTGCAGTTCCGGGCGGAAAAAATAGGCGAGGGGACTTTGCTGTCCCGAATAATATCCCTTGTCCGCGAAGCGCAGGGAAGCAAAGCGCCGGTACAAAGGCTTGTGGACAGGATAGCTTCGGTATTTGTGCCTGTAATCATCTGCATAGCCGCACTTTCGGCTGTGATATGGCTTTTGGCGGACCCTTCCGAAGGAGTTACCCATGCGTTGCTTGCCTTTGTGACCGTGCTTGTCATAGCATGCCCGTGTGCGCTCGGGCTCGCTACGCCTACGGCTATAATGGTCGGTGTCGGCAAGGCAGCGCGCAACGGCATACTCGTGAAGGACGCAAGCAGCATAGAGATGGCGAAAAAGCTCGATACCATCGTCCTGGACAAGACCGGGACGATCACCGA